>JAEZOG010000293.1 GCA_023414155.1 Cyanobacteria bacterium OH_CFB_184
TTTTACAGCAAAGATCCAGCCTGTTTTTGGATTAACAAACAAATAGAATGCTGCTTCACTAGCAAGCAGCCTAGAAGTGTCATCTATTAACAACTCACCGTTATCAGACAATTCAAAAACAGTAAATGAAAAAGGGGCAATAACTGAACTCTCAACGTATGCATCAAATTTAAAATTGTTGAGTTTTGTAGTATCTCTGAGAATTTCTTTATTTTTAAAAGTCGTAATCCAACGATATAACGCTGTAATAATGTTATCTTTATTAGTCGGCATATTCATTCTTTATCAATGTTATAAATTCATCCACAAGCTTTTCATTCCATTGTTTTCCGCTGCCTGTACTGATTATCTCCATTGCTTCTTCAGCATTGTATGCAGTTCTGTATGGGCGATCTTGAGTAAGAGCAAAAAATGCATCTACCAATAATATAATTTGTGATGTAACAGGTATTTCATTACCTGATATTTTTTGAGGGTAGCCTGTGCCATCCCAATTCTCATGGTGGTATTCGATTATCGGAATTACATCCTGAATACTGGTTATAGGCTGTAGAATCTCTTTAGCTGCAATCACTGGATGTGCTTGGATTTGTTTTTTCTCATCTTTTGTCAATGGTCCTTTTTTATTGAATATATTTTCAGGAACCATAATGTTTCCGATATCATATAAAAGCATCGCAACTTTTAGCTTGTCGACTTCTGACCTTGTCAGATCAAGTCTTTTTGCAAGTTTAACAGCTAAAAGCAACTTTGATTTTGTCTCACCTGTTTGATGCATATAGTTGTATGTTTTAGAAATCATATCTACAACTGAATATAGAACTTCTTTAGAATTTTTACCTGTTACAGAAACTTTATCCAGCTTGTCAGATAACTCTTTAGCTATATCGACAGGAACCGGTATTCTGTTTTTTGTAAGAATATCGACAAATGCTTCGACTGCAACTTTCTGCCAATTAGATTCTTTTTGAAGTTTAGTAATTTGAACCTGATTTCTTCCACTGATTTTGGCCTTATACATAGCTTGATCAGCAAGCTCTACGAGCTCATCAACTCGATCACTATGCTCTAAAAAAGTAGCAACTCCGATACTTGCAGTAATATGACCGACTTTGTCGACATTTTCTGCTTCAATAGCAGCTCTAACACGTTCTGCTGCGATCAATGCTCCATAAGAATCAATACCGGGTAGAATTATATTGAACTCTTCACCACCGATACGTGCTGGAATATCTATAGATCGGGCTTTTTTCTTAATAACATCAGAAATTGTCTTAATAGCAATATCCCCATATTGATGCCCATAGGTATCGTTTATGGTTTTAAGATAATCTAAATCCAAAGAAATAAGCGAAAACGGTTGTTTCAATCTTAATGATCTTTCAGCTTCTTTTATTATGCTTTCTTCAAAATAACGTCTATTGAATAATCCTGTTAATGGATCAGTAACCGCTTGTTTTTTAACCTCTTCAAACAATCCTGCAATTGTTATTGCAAGCTCGATTTGGTTGGCAAACAAGTTTAAGAAATTTAATTCTGTATCCGTAGGAATATCTCGTGCTGAAGTTACAATCAGACACCCAAATGGCTCGCTATGCTTGTACAGAGGAACTACTATTACACACTTACTTGTTTTTAAGTTAATGGCTGCTTTTATGTTTTCCGACGGAAAATCGCTTAAAAGATTTTTTACCAGGGTATCAACATCTGGAGTGTGCTGAATTTTCTTTTCCTGCAAGGCTTTTACAAATAAAGCATCCTCAAGATACGGAATTTTAAATTTATCTAAAGGAAACTCTAAATTTTCATTGATTTTTTCTATAAGAGGAGACACTGAGTATGACTTAGGCAGGAAGTATTTCCCTTTTGAATCGTCGTGTAGCTGAATAATGACACTATCTACATAGCCCATTTCACCATGAAGCGAATTTACGATTTTTTCAAGAACATTAGAAAGCGGTTGCGAGGAATTCATCATGTCCCAAATATTGCTTAAGGTCAGAAGGGTTTGATTTGCCTGATTTAATTCTTTTGTTCTAAGCTCAATTTCTTGCTCTAGGGCAATATTTCTTTCGTAAACTTCCAGAAAGCCTGTAGTACGAAGTACGATATTGTTCTCAACCTGATTTATTTTATTTAAGTATGATTTAAACTTGGAAAAAATAGTCATGTCTCTTTCTGTTGTTCAAGTATATAGATTATACACCTTTTCGCAAACTAATGTAAGATTTTTTTAACAATATTTATAACTTGAGTTGAATTTACAGCTGATGTACATATATTTTTCTGTGTTTTGCTTGGGCAAACTTTCTTCATACAAGGATAACAATTTAAGTTTGGCGCCAGAGAATAATATTTATCGCCAAATGGACCTGTTCTTGTATTTGAAGTAGCGCAAAAAACTGTTATCAAAGAAGGTTTTTGAACCGCCCAGGCGATATGCGCGCTACCCGAATCAGGACTTACAACTACATCTGAGCGCCTATAAACTTCTGACAGTTCTAGCAAATTTGTTTTGCCTGTAATGTTTAACACGCTTTTATCTTCAACCAATTTTAATATAGAACTAACAAGCTCATGATCAGCTGATGATCCTGTAATAATCACATTGATATCATCAGCGAACCTATTTATCAAATCAGCCCAATATTGTTTGTTCCAATGCTTTGTTTCCCAGGTAGTAGCAGGTGCCAATGTCAAAGTAGGCTTGCTTTTATCAATCGCAGAAAGCAGTTCATCTACAAAATCCAAAGATTCTTTTGGAAGTTGAGGCAAAGAAAACTCGATAAAATCGTTATCTAATCCAAGATGTGAAGCAAAATCCAAATTTCTTCTTACAACGTGGTAATCAAGATCGAACTGTTTTCGTTTTGTTTTTATAAATTCGTTTGCAAAAATCCAAGAAAATTCGCGTCCATCAGAGTGTGTAATTTTTCTTTTGATATTCAAAAAGAACATCAAGCTTGCGCTTTTAAAAAGCTGCTGGGTATCAATAACGATGTCATATTTTTCTTTTCTAATCTCAGAAATTATTTGAAAAAATTCTCTTATGTTTTCAAATGAAAAACCTCTTTTTTTCCAGGTTTTTCTTGGCAGAATATAACATTTATCGATTAAAGGATTATTCTGAACAAATTGCTGAGCCTTATCTTCAACCACCCAACCGATTTTAGCCTCAGGATGTGCTTTCTTTATAGCACTCGCCAACGGCAAAGTATGAATAGTATCACCTAATGCGCTTAAGCGTATTATAAGAATTTTTGTTTGATTATTCATTATTCAACAATTTGTTTATAACTTATTTAACGTATATTAGCATAACCGTTTAATCGCCGCAATAGAACAAAAACAAGAGTTTAAAGGCTTTTAAGGAAATTCTAATCAGTATTATAATTTTAAACTTTTTAGTGGAGTGTTTTTTGTCGAATATTTATTATTATATAGGTGTTGTGAATCAAGTTTAATAAAATTTCATTCACCACAGTCAAGATGGCTCTTCGCACAAAAGTTGTGCTGTATTAAAAAATGAGTATCAACTAAATACAATCCAAAAGGGAATCAAATTAATGAAGCAAAATGAGATTGATAATATCAGGCATGCTATGCTTTGCTGTCAGTTGAGACTGAAAAATTTAAAGCCTCACATAGAGCAATCATCTAATCTTAGCGAAATATACAACAAAGTTCTTGTAGAAAAAGCTATTTTACGAAATGAACTGATTGAACAGAAACCTTCACTTTTGCAAAAGATTGTGAACAAATTCTTTGTTAAAAATGAAAAAAGAATTTGCGATTATTTCAACTAAAAAATACGTGAAAACGATAAAAAGAAGTCATTGATTATATTATAG
>JAEZOG010000295.1 GCA_023414155.1 Cyanobacteria bacterium OH_CFB_184
GCGCTACCCCTGCGCCACAAGGGCAGACTTTATTTGGTTTTCAATGTTTAACGAGGCGCAAGTGCTTCGCACTGTCTGTTGTCTCGTTAGCCCGAAAGCAACACCGTTGCTTTCTTTTCGTCATATCCCTTTGTGTTTCGTGCCACAAGGGCATTTGAGTTATATCGCTCGGGTTTGAAAAGATTTGGGCAGGGGTGGATTCGAACCACCGTAGTCGTTAGACGGCAGATTTACAGTCTGCTCCCTTTAGCCACTCGGGCACCTACCCATTTTTAAGACCTTTGTCTTCGATTTGATATTAGTATTAATGTACAATTAATTTAAACTAGCCGGTGATAGGAATCGAACCTACAACCTACGGTTTACAAAACCGTTGCTCTACCGTTGAGCTACACCGGCGAAAGTTAATATTGTGTTGTCATTAAGTCATATAATATAAAGGACACACTTTCATGTCAAGTAGTTCTTTTATATTTTTGCTAATTTTTTGACAAGAAATTCTTTAGTGAGTAATATAGATTAAATAACTAAGGTATTTACTTCATTTAGAAGTTCAAATATAATGAGACATCATTTAAAAGGAGATCACTATGTCAAATGCAGTCGATGTGAATGACGGTAATTTTCAAACAGAAGTAATAGAAGCTGATAAGCTTACTATCGTAGATTTCTGGGCACCTTGGTGCGGACCTTGCAGAAAACTTGGACCAATCCTTGATGAGATTGCCGGCGATTTCACTGACAAAGTAAAAGTCGTCAAAGTTAATACTGATGAAAACATGAAAACCGCCAAAGAATTTTCTATAAGCGGTTTACCAAGTATATTAATATTTAAAAATGGTGAAGCTGTTGAAAGATTAGTTGGCTTAATGCCAAAATCAACATTGGTTTCTAACATAGAGAAACATTTATAATTTCACCTAAGCATTTATTTTGCTACCGTAGATTTTCAATAAATCTGTGGTAGCAAATTTATTATTCGCATTGTTTTGCTCGCTGACTTGTGCAGCAGGAGCCGTCTCGGGCTTTAAGCTAGCAGGTTTTTTAGCAAGAGGTTTCTTGCCTGTTAGCAAGGACATAAATCTAAAATATTTACCTATAAAATCGTCTCTTGTAAGATTTTTGTTATCGATTTCTGCTAATTCTTCATAAGTTTTTGGACCGATAGGCATACCTATAGATTTTCTTGTGAACAATTCAGTTGCAACAGTATTAGCTCCAGAAACACTAGCTACTCCTGATAAAGAGTTATGGTACTGATTTACAAATGTAGAATTAAACCAATTCATGAACAACGTTTGATAGAAAAGTGCACTAATTCTTTGAACTATTCTTTCTTTTGCTTTTTGATTGGCATCTTCTTTATTTTCCCCATCGGATTTAAGCATGACCATATTAAAGTTATCTGAAACTAAAAACGCTGATGTAACAGTACTAGATGCAATCTTGGTAATCGCTGCAAGGTCAGTGTTTGAATAATTTGACTGTGTAGTCGAGTTAAACGATTTAAGCATTGAAGTATTAACAAACTCGTTGAAGTGTTCTTGCTTAATTTTATCTAAATCTACATCTTTTGCTTTTTTTAATATCTTTCCAATACCTGTCATAAATATTTCTTGTTCTGACGGTGATTTTTTAGCCTTTGGTGTTCCAAATATTTCATTAGATACATCAACTAATTTTTTAAGATATTTATTAACATCGTCTCCATTTTCAAGCTTATGCCTAACTGGTCCTAGAGGCGCATTTAAAACACTTTTTGTAATCGAAAACGGTAACTTAATAGCTCCAAGAGTAAATTTGAAAGGTTGAATCACAAAATCGACAAACGGCTTATATTGATTGTCCACCTGAAGAAATTTATCATTTTTCAAAAATTTAATTTTATCATCGACAACGTTGCCATTTACTATTTGCTGATATTTTTCGACTAATCCAGAAAAATTGCCTTGTTCTAATTTTGAAATCACATTATCGTAATCCAGTTTTGAAAGTTCAAAATCTTTTTTCGTTAACTTCTTATAAACTTCTCTACTAAAGAATTCTTTAAAGTTATTTACTTGTTTTTTGAGGTTACTGAACGTCTGATTTTTTTCAAGAGATTTGCTATTTTTCAAAAACGAAAGAGCAAAACCAGTACCAACAATCACGCCAACACCTTTTAAAAGGGAGTTGAAAGAAATTAAACTTTTTTTATCTTTTTTCTCATTACTTACTTTATTAGAGTCTTTTACTTCTTCTTTATTTCCAAACTTTGGATTTTGAACTGTTGAACTAAGAACAGACGCCAATAAATCACCTTCTTTTTGGTTATTATTCGTTTTTGGCATCTCAGATTCAGGCTTTAACGGCTCAACTGACGGCGTATTATGTGCAGTTTTATTATTTTCTGATTTCTTACCTTGTTTTTCTTGTTCTTTTTTATTTATTTCTTTTGCTTTTTCTTTTGAAATAAAGAATATCGGTTTACCTGTCAACTTTCTAGAAAATGTTTCAGATACAAGTACTGTAGAAGCTGAAATCAACGCTGAAATACTAGGGTTTTTATTAACAGCTTTTGTCAGAGAGCCAAGAGTAATCAAGGTTAAATAAGCAGTTGTAAAAATTCTTGAAACTTCTTGTTTGAACCTATTTTTTTGTTCTTCAGTGGAAACTTCTTTTTTATCACCACATAAAACTGATAAATTATAAGCGTCATTAGCTAGAAATGCAGCAGGAATCAAACCTGTAACTATTCTATTTAGAGTTCTTTCATGAACGGTATTATAGTTACCTGATTTAGGATCAAACTGTTTATTTGCAGTCTTAAACAAACCTTTTGAAATCTGCTCCGGCATTTCGCCTTTTTCTTTGAGCTTCAAGACTTCTTTTATTGAATATGTCTTTAAGTTTTGATTAGTTTTTAATTTTTCCGCTGATGGCTGTGCCAGATTGACAGTTTCAGAAATAAGCCCCTTCAAGACATTTACTTCATCGGCTATTTTGGAAGAATTACGATGATTCGTCAATAATTTTGAATTATAAGCAGTCTCTGCAAATGTTTTTACTCCGGGTATTTTTTTACCCAAATTCAAAACAGCATCCCCTAAAAGAAATGGCAGTTTTGTAACCGGAAATAAGGCGCTATCCATGAAAGATTTTAAAAAAGTTTCTTCTCTAAATTTTATAGAATTATTCGCCGTATCTATAATAATGTTTTTACCGACAACACCTTTATCAATGAGTGATTTATAAAGCTTTTGACCGGCATCTCCAACTGTATGTGATGCAACCTTCAAAATATCGTCATAGTCAGTAAATTCTTTTGTATATTTATAAAAAAGTGTTTCTGCA
>JAEZOG010000055.1 GCA_023414155.1 Cyanobacteria bacterium OH_CFB_184
ATATTAGGGCTTTTTCGTTTTATTTTATTAAAACTATTTACAACAGCAATTACCTTTTTTCATTTTTTTGTATTTTTTGTTTTGTTCTTTTTTGATTTTTTTGTATTCTTTCAACTGACATTTTGTAAGAATACATTTTAAGCTGTCTTCATAGCATTCCCATTTGCCTTTGATGTCTCTTTTTAAAGTTTTAATCTTTTCTTTTTGTGCGTTGATTTCACATTTTGACGCATTGCATCTGATCATTTTGCACAGTTTTTCTTTTTCGCATTTTAATGAGTCTTTTAATGGTTGAACGTCACATTTGAATTTTTCAAATAAGCAACATGCTTTATCCATTTGGCATTGGTCAAGACAAAGTTTTTTAAATAGTTCTGTTTGACTCATTGGATAACAACAAGATTCTTCTTTGATAACATTTTCATCCGGCGTGCAACAATTAGATTTGTCATCACAGCATTTTGGTTGTGGAGTTTGACATGGGCATCCACATGTTTCTTTTGGTTTTTCGCAGCATCCCGGTGTTTGCACCTGGCATGGACAAGCTGCATGAGAGAGTAAAGTTCCTGTAAACAACAGGGTACAACATAGCGCAAATAACTTCTTCATCCGATTCTCCTTATCTAATCCTTCTAAATCATGAAAAATAATTCGATCACTATAGTAGTATTATTAATTTTTAAAAATTTTGCTATAGATTTTCTGCTAATATTGAAATAGATTAGTTGGGTAATATTAAATGGTTATCTTTTTAATAAAAAAAGAGATGAACAGAAAGTCCATCTCTTTTTGTCTAGTTTTATAAAACTATTTGATTTCGATTGTAGCACCAGCTTCTTCAAGTTTTTTCTTGATTTCTTCAGCTTCTTCTTTTTTAACGCCTTCTTTGATAGCTTTAGGAGCTGCATCAACTAAATCTTTAGCTTCTTTTAAGCCAAGACCAGTGATTGCTCTAACTTCTTTTAAAACGTTGATTTTGTTAGCACCAGCTGAAGCTAGGATAACAGAAACTTCGCTTACTTCTTCAGCTGCTTCGCCAGCTGCTGGAGCTGCTGCTGCAACTGCTACTGGAGCTGCTGCAGAAACGCCGAATTTTTCTTCCATAGCTTTTACTAATTCAGCTGCTTCGATTAATGTTAATTTTTCGATTGATTCTAAAATTGATTGTACGCTCATTTTAATTCTCCTTTTTTATTTTCTGAGTTTGTAATTTTTAATTTAATTTGTTATTAAGCTGATTTTTGCTTAGCAACAGCATCTACTGCTCTTACTAAACTGCTCATAACAGCATTTACTGCGCCAGCGATACCAGTTGCCGGTGAGTTTATGCAGCCAAGCATTTTTGCGTATAGTTCTTCTCTTGAAGGAATATTTGCAAGTGCTTTAGCTTCTTCCGCATTAAATAGTTGACCATCTAATGCTGCGGCGATGATTTCGCCTTTTTTCTTTTCTTTGATAAATTTAGCAAGAACTTTAGCTGGAGCTGCTTGATCTTCATAACCAAATGCTATCGCGATTGGTCCTTTGAAAACTTGATCAAGTACTTCAAATTCAGTTCCTTTTACAGCTAATTTTGCCAATGTGTTTTTAGTAACCATATAATCGCCGTTTTCTTTTTGAAGTTGACGACGAAGGTTAGAGATTTCTTCTACAGATAATCCTCTATATTCAGTTACGATAGCTACTTTGGCTTTGCTGACTTTTTCTTTAATTGCTTCAATTTTATCTTGTTTGAAGGCTTTAGTTGCCATAATATGCTCCTTTTTATATTTTTTGTATCGACCTTTTTTATTTCAAAACGAAAAAATTTTACGTTTGGAACCGTAAAATCAAAAATTTTTACATCGGATATTTTCCGATAGTTTTATAAAATTTCATGATCCTAAATAGGGTTTTTGTTTTAAGAACTCGGATTTTTAGGCTTTAGCCGTACATCCTTGTCCCCTATTTTCTTCGGTTCAAGTAATAATATATTTAAAACATGATTAAAAATCAATAACCATGTAAATTTTGTTAAAAGATTAAGATGATTTAGTGTTTCTTGTTGTTGCAAATAAGCTAAGCAGAAGCATTGTTAGAAAAGCGTAACCGCAAATATAAGGAGGTAGGTAATACATAAACTGTATGCCACACATAGAAGCAATAATTGTTAGTGTTTGTATAATAATCAGCGCAGGAATTACAGTAAGTATCCGGTTTTTTCTTATCAATCCTATAATGAAAATGAAGAAAAGCATATATAAAGGAATAACGGGGTTGTAAATATAGTCAAACAAAAAAGTCGTTTGACTAAAATCTTTTTGTTTTTTTAATTCTAAAAACTTAATAACGGTTAGTCTTAAGTCACTATTTAAAGGCCTATTCCAGTTTTTTAATGGCTTCGATTCTTCTGTATCAAAAATATTCATATTGTTTGAGCTCAACATTATTTGGTTTTTTGACGAAGAAAAGGCAAGTGATCTGTTTTTGTAATAGGTAGGGAAGTTATCAATAACAAGCCTAATGTATGTAAATAAGAATTTTAAAAAGTTTTCTTTTTTATATTTCCTTACGGCATCTTTTTGCCAGAAAGCCTCTTCGCCTGGCAAACTCATTAAAAGTTGAACAGAAATTACTTTATCTATTGTGTTTAGAGCTTCTTCTCTGTTGCTGGATTTGAAATCACTTTTGAGGATTTCTGCTAACGGGTCAATAGTTGCTGTTAAAATGTATTTAGAAGTGTCGGTGCCTTTTGTTTGGATATTTCCTATTAGCATTGAAAAACTTAAAAGCAATGTGCAGAACAATAAGAAGTAAGTAATTTTCATTTTGTTTTTAAAGAGAAGCATTATTGCCGCAGGAAGAGTTAATATATACAAAGCAGATTCTGTTCTCCAGTTAATAATAATGGCACCAAGAATACCATAGAGTAAAATATGTTTAATTTTGATGTCAGACTGTTTTAAACATTTAAAAATTATCAATGAAAAAAATAATAGTTCGAGATAAGAATATAATGTGCATCTTAAAGGGTAAAGATTATAATCTATGACGGATGGTAAATAAAAAGGAAGTAACATTAGCCAGCTAAATTTGCTTGGGAAAAGATAGGAAAATTCAGTACATATGTATGAAACTATTAAGGATATGATAGTGATTTGAACTAAAACAATGCCTACAGGAAAAGGAATGAAA
>JAEZOG010000061.1 GCA_023414155.1 Cyanobacteria bacterium OH_CFB_184
GAGTAAATCCTTCGATCTTAACAGATAGTCAGCTGCATTCGTTTGAAGTAGTAGATATGGATAAATATAGAAGAAGTGCGAATTATGCTTTCAGTAACAGTTATGCATTTGTAGAAGCAAAAGTTAAAAAAGCAAAAGAACAAGGTCGTCCTGTAACAAATAAAGATTTAGATGATGCAAACAAAGACTATGTAATACTTAAAAAAATAAGTTACTCTTTAACTGATGGTTATACTCAAGCCGCAGGAGGGCAATCCTACGGAATAGTTCTTGAAAAAGGTTATCAGTATAACAACAAATTTTATAGAAGTTTATCAGCTATAGCAAATGAAATTACTAATACCCGCTGGAACGGCAAAGTATTCTTTGGATTGAAAAGTAGGTAATTATGAAAACAGCTGAAAAGAAAGTCTTAAAATGTGCAATCTATACAAGAAAATCCTCTGAAGAAGGTCTGGAACAAGACTTTAATTCTCTCGATGCACAAAGAGAAGCATGTGAAGCCTATATAAAATCTCAACAACACGAAGGCTGGGTACTAATTGAAAAACAATACAATGATGGAGGCTTTTCTGGAGGAACTTTAGAGCGCCCTGCGTTGAAAGAATTATTTAAAGATGTTGAAGATGAAAAAGTTGATATCATAGTTGTTTATAAAGTAGATAGACTTACTCGTTCACTTATGGATTTTGCAAAAATAGTTGATATTTTTGATAAAAGCGAAACTTCATTTGTATCTATAACTCAACATTTTAATACAACAACTTCAATGGGCAGGCTTACTTTAAATATTCTGCTTTCATTCGCTCAGTTTGAAAGAGAAGTAACAGGTGAAAGAATTAGAGATAAATTCGCAGCATCAAAGAAAAAAGGAATGTGGATGAATGGCGTTGCCCCTCTGGGTTACAAATGTGAAAATCGAACATTAATAATTGAAGAAGAAAGTGCCCAGAAGATAAGGATAATTTTTAACCAATATCTAGAACTAAAAAGTGTTCATTCTCTTAAAACATATTTGGAAGAAAAGAGCATCCATACAAAAACCGGAAAAACATTTTCTAAAGGTCATTTATATAGAATATTAGGAAGTAAGACATATATCGGGAAGATTGAACACAAAGAAAAAGTATATGAAGGATTACACGAAGCTATTATTGAAGAAGAGATATTTAATAAAGCTCAAAAGCTTCTTTCTGAAAATAGAATAAGAAAAAATTGTTCAACAGATAAAAAGAATCCTTCACTGTTAGCCGGAAAATTATTTGATGATAAAAACAATTATATGAGTCCAAGCCACAGTAATACCAGAAATAGAAAGTACAGATATTATGTCAGCCAGGCATTAATTCAGCATAGAAGAAATGAAGCCGGAACTATTTCAAAAATACCCGCAGGTGAAATTGAAAAAGTTGTTACTCAAGAAATAAAAGATTTTATGTTTGATTTGAATAACATTCAGCCCTTATTAAAAGAATCGAATATTCAAAAACAAAAAGACTTACTAAAAAATATTTCAGATAAAATTGATAATCAATTTACCAGAACTATTTTAAGTAAAGTTGTTATTTATAAAGACAAAGTTGAAATAACCATTTGTAAAAACCAGCTATTAAAACTACTCGAAGGCATTGCTTACGATAACGACTATCCTGAAGAGATAAAAAATGAAACAAAAACTCCTATCATATTAACTAAAAACATAAAAATAACAGCAACAGCAGCTAGCGGAAGTGTTTTGATATTAACTGATTCAGAGACGCAACAACCAGAAATCAATCCCATACTTGTAAGAGCTGTAGCAAAAAGCTATTTATGGAATCAACAAATTTTAAATGGCAAAAAAATTAAAAATTCTACCAGTAGCTATATTAAAAAGATTATAGATCTAAGATTTCTATCCCCAAAAATATTACAAGATATTCTCGAAGGATTACAACCAAAAGATTTAACCCTGCAAAACTTATTCAAAATTAGAACGTTAAGATGGGCTGAACAAGAAAGTATGTTAAAATATAAATAGTTTGTTAATTTGAAAAACTATTAAAAGCAAATTTTTATAAATTAGTCAATATTAGGGTTTAGATTTACTCCATTTACCCAAGTTAATTTAACTTTATACCCAAAACCTTCTAATTGCGCTCTTTTTTCATCTAAAATAAGTTTGGAAAAAAATGTTAATTTATTATTATTACCAGCATTGATAATTAAAAGTCTAATAGTATAATCTTTATGGTCTCCGCTTAAATAATTTTTGGACTGATTGATTTTCTCATTTGTTTTTTTTATAAAATTATCTTTAAATCGCATAAAGGAATAACCAGAAACATATGCTTGATTAAATAAGTGACCTAATGCACTAGCACTGGATCCACTTTTGATTTTTGAATGTATAAATTCCTTATTATGCGGTAAATATATATCACAAACTTCAAACTTATCACCTTCAAGTTTTATCTGCTTGCTTATTTCATCAAGTAGTTCTCCTGATTTATTCGCACAAAGTTCTCTATTAAAAATTCTTTCTTTATCTATCCTACCACTTTCCCCAACCTCAATCTTTTTAATTCTTATCTTTTTTGATGTATCCTGTTTCACACTTTCTTCAACAACAAATTCATTATCTTCTATTCGCTGAATATCTTGGTTTATTCTTTCAAACTTATCTTTTTCTATTTCGAACCACTTTTCCGTAGACAAAACATAGACCCTATTTTCATGTTCCATTTCTCCATATAGACATTCAAATATTGACCATTCTTTGCCATAATCATTTTCGTCAACGAATCGAATGCTATCGTTTTTAAAATTTTCTAAACTCAAATTGGGTTGTAATTCTAAGTATTTTTCTAATTTAAATTCTTCACATTCATGATTTATTCGTCTATTTTTTCCTCCAATTACGGTATTTATTTTAAACTCATATTTTTGAACCCTTGAAAAATCAAAATCAGATTCTGGCTCAAACAAATAAAAACCTTCACGAGTTTCTCTAAAATTTTGTATTCTTATATCTAGAACTTCATATAATTCATCACAATCTTCTTCTTCTAATGGCCTTAGCCCTTTAAATAATAAGTTAATTTCATCCTGAGTTATAGAATTATAAATATCAATTAAATCAAATAATTTAGCATCAATATGACTAATACAAGGAATTTCTTCTTCTTCAAATAAAATTCTCACATTTAATGAACCATTTTTTCCTATCATTTTTTTAAAATATGCAGAATTACTAATATTAATATTTAATTCTCTAACATAATCATTCGGATCTAAATTAGCTTGATATATTCCTGAATCAATTTCTTCTCCAAAAGCAACATTTTTATTTATAGGATTCTCTTCTAAACTTCTTATAGAAGTATTTTTCAAACGGGCATTACCATTCAAAATCATTTTTTGAGCTGTATATAAACCAAATTTTTTATTTATCATTTTAGGTTCAATATTATACCTACCTGTATTAAAGTTCAGAATGAAAATGTAATTTTCATTATTTCTTGATACTTTTTTTATCAATGATAAACCTTCAGAACTTGTCTTGTTTATATCCACATCAGCTCTGTCATCCCAAACTTTTTCACTAAATAGCTCATACCAAGATGGATTACTAAGAACTCTGTTTTTCTTATATAAAATCAATTCCGAATCATTATAACGAACATTGTCTTCTGAATAATCTTTTATGTATGTTTCAGGCTGTTCAAAAACACAATTATCTTTTAATAGCATTACGTTCAGCACGACACTTATTTTTTTATTTTCCTCATTCGACATATACATATTCCCTTGATTATTACTATTGTAGCTAGTAATAATCAATTGGATATTAGACACTTGGGTATATAAACTTGTCAAATAATTTGAATAGCCACCTCAAAAAAAGCAAAAAGAGAATATTTAAGAAATTTGGCAAAAAGTTGAGAGAATTTTAAAATAAAAAATTCTCTTTTAGTTTTGGAGCCTCCGAAATCCCGCTGTATGTGGGAATTTTTGCATTTAAAAGTCCACCACTCTCTGAATGATGGACTTAAATACGGAGAAGGAGGGATTCGAACCCTCGGTACCTTTGACAGTACACAGACGTTCCAGGTCTGCACCTTAAACCGCTCGGACACTTCTCCTTAGTGCTACTATTTGATATAATCTTATCATGAAAAAAAGAACTATTGGAATACTATTTTTTTTACTATTATTAACTCTCGCCTTTTCTTTTCGCAATTTTGATAAGCACAAAATTTTAAAAGTTATTGACGCAGCACACATTTATATTGATTTAGACAAAAATAATCAAATAGATAATAATGAACTTGTAAAAATATATGGGATAGAAACATTTTCAAATACAAAAGAAAGC
>JAEZOG010000090.1 GCA_023414155.1 Cyanobacteria bacterium OH_CFB_184
CATCTTGGATTCTTTGATGATAGGGCTGATAATTTATGGAAAAATATTGATCTTGGAAGTGATATGTTCCTTGTATACGATCAAGATAATTCTGATTCAGCGCAATATTTATTGAATAGCTTTGCTAATTTGATAAATAAGCCTGGTAATAAGTATAAAAAATTAAACAAAGACAACACAGAAATCGTATTTTTAAATAACAACGTGACTTTCGAATATATTCAAAAAGTAGCGGATGAAGCTAGAAAGCACCCTGAAAAAAATACAATCATTGTATCTGATTTTTCTAAAGCTGTGACAAATACTGCTTCAGTAAAGCAATATGGGCAGGTGATGATTTCTGAAGATGATTTAAAAATGTTGGAAAATAAACCATCTATAAACAAGCCTGACAATGTCAGATTTTTGTTAGTCGCAAATAAAGATATGTATTTTGCTAATATGGCAAACCCTTTAATTAAAAAGGCTGTAGGAGATTATGGGGTTCACTCTTTACCTATTCTTAACGCTGTAGATACTAAAAGGATTCTAACATCCAGTCCTGAGTTTGTGAAAAAAGAAACCAAAAAAATATTTAAGCCAAATGCAATAAACAGAAGTATTGAAATCTCAAATCTTCAAGAAGGTGCATTCCCGGATAAAACATTAAAACTGATGAAAAATACTGCAGCGTATTTTGTTGATAAAGAAGAAATTACTCTTGCAGATGTAAACAAATATGTAAAAGAGACAAAAGGCTTGATGAAAACAACTGAATCGAATGGTTCATTCAAAGTTGTGTTTGACACCGGAAAAAAACTTAAAGATATTGTCGGTAACGATATGACAAAAGCGGAAGCAACAAGTATCGTTAGGCAAATAAAAGATAAATCTATCGGAACAAAAGGATTTATAATTTATTCTAATCAAGGTTCTTCAGGTGGCGGAAGAAAACACACTGCAGAAGCTATTGCAGGTGAATCAGGAATACCATTTATCTCTATAAACGCAAGAGATTTTGCTCTTAAAGATATTGATGCTCTATCTCAAAATGCTGATTTGTCTGAGTTGAAAATAAGAAAGCTGGTTGATCTTGCTAAAACTCAAGCAGAAGCAAACAAAAATAAATCGGCTATGATTTTTATTGAAAACTTTGATAATTTTGGCGCAAACCCTCTATCTGGTATTGCTTCAATATACGAGCAAAAAGCATTTTCTCAATTATTAACAGAGATGGAAAATATCAGAAAAAATGAAAACATCAACTTAGTGATAGTCGGCTCTGCAAATTATCCTGAATACATTGATGAAGCTATAGAAAAACCATATAAGTTTTTAGATAAGATCGTTGTTTATTCACCTCAGGATAAAAAAGATAGAGTTGATGTATTGAATTATTACATCAAGAAAAATGGACTTAAAATTGCAGGCGAAACACCAGAACAAAGAGCTGCAGTAGTGGAAAATATAGCTGAAACGACAGCATATTTCACCGTTGTAAATCTAATGGATTTGCTTGATAAAGCTAAAAACGTTTCAAAAGAAAGAGGACATAAAGCTATAGATAAAACTGATTTTACTGAAGCATATCTTCAAGCAACATCAGGAAGACCTTCTTCTGTAAAAGATTCTGCCCATAGAAAAGCTATTGTCACTTCTCATGAATGCGGTCACGCTTTGACGCTTCAAGTCATGTATGATTTGGCTAAAGCACAAGATATTCCTTGGCATTTACCAAACAAGCTTGATTTTATTACTCTTGATCCTAGAGGAAGCTTCGGTGGAGCGATGTTCCCTAAAAATTCAGAAAATGACGAGTTTGGATTTGAACAGGTGTTTACTGATTTAGTTTGTGATTTTGGCGGACACTCTAGTGAAAAGAGATTCTACAACATCGATGGAAGCTGGGGTATAACTGCTGATATGGAAATGGCTTCAGGAAGCGCGAAGATGGCTGTACAATATATGGGCTTGGGTCCAAATACAGGTAAAAGATCAATCTCTGAAACTCCTATAGGTACAATAGATGTATCTCCAAGAGTTAGAGATAATATCGATAAAGACATCGAAATATTCTTGAAAAATGCTAATTATGTTTCAGATAGAATCGTCGATACTTACGCAGGATTTGTCGAAGAATTTACTGAAAGATATAAATCAAAAGTAGGTACAGGCGAGTGTATCATCCCATCAGAAGTTTTCCAAAAAGAGCTTGCTGAGTGGAAAACAAAGCAATCTCCTGAAAAACTTGCTAAAATGGAAGAGTTAAATGCTGAGATCCTTGAAACAATCACTAAAACTAAAAAAGGAATAATGCACGACTCATCTACAAAACATTAATTCTTATTAAATAGAAGAAGCACCCGTTGAAGGTGCTTCTTTTTTATATTTTTTCAAACCTTTCTGATACTTTGCACCAATCCAGGTTTTTAAATACAGCTTTTATATACGAGTCTTTATCAATCCCGTAATCTATCTGATAAGCGTGTTCCCATACATCAATAACAAGTAGAGGGACGATTTCTACAGGAACAAAAAAGTCGTGGGACTCAAAAATAAGATTTTCTATTTTATTTGTTCGTTTATTGTATGCAGAAATTACCCAGCCATTTCTTGTTGCTTTCATAGAGGCTTGCAAGTCTGACATATAATTATCAAAAGTACCAAAATCTTGAGATAGCTTGCATACAAGTTTTTTCGACATTTCGGTTTTTTTGCTGGTGAGATTTTCAAAGTACAACTCGTGCAGAACAACACCATTATTTGCAAAAGATCTGTCTGTTTTCAAGCTTCTGTAGTCTGAATGAGCTGCATTTGCGCTGTTTTTATCAGCAGTTTTTAGATCCTCATTTATTTCATTTAGCTTTTTTACATATCTCAAATACAACGTATTGTGCTGAGACAATAGCTTTTCGCTTAGCCCGTTTAAGGAATTGAATAAGTAATCGAAGTTTTTAGATGTAATTTGGTCTGCGCATTCTGCTTTTGCCTGACAATCCGTACAAAAAGATAAATAAACAGACAGTATGCATAATATAGATAAAAC
>JAEZOG010000107.1 GCA_023414155.1 Cyanobacteria bacterium OH_CFB_184
TATTATACTCTTCAGAAGTTAATTTTCCATCGGCGTTACCGTATGTTTTATCATACTCAACTAAAAGCTCTGCTGAGAAGATTGATCTGGCTTTATCTAAATCAGCACCCGTTACTCCTGATGGGGCGTATGATGTTGTGCCTCCTTCAGCTGATTTGGAATTAGAAATATACTGATTTACAGCATTTTTCGCGTGTTTAATAATTTCATTTAAATTAGCCATCATAAGCCTTCCTGTTTTGAAATTTTCCTTTTTAGGATTATTATATTGAACGGCATGTTTTAGAAAAGCTTTAGGAATGTTGAAATTTTCTTATAAAAAGTTTACGTAATAAAAAAGCAATATTATCAAGTAATATTGCTAGTAATCTGTTGAGTATCGTCTAATCTTTTAGATTATTGTGTAATTTGAACTTTTTGCATACTTGTCTTAAGTTCTTTTGCCAAATCGGCTCTCCCACTTCTCTCATATATTTTTGTCATTGATTCTAAAAACTTCATACTATCTATGCTTTTACCTTGAATTGCATCTGAGACAGACTCAGGCAATTTTGAGGATAAACCTGTTGGAGCTGACATTGGAGTCTTTGGTCTAATTTGCTGTGGAGCGACTCTGTTGTTAGCTCTTAATTGAGGTTGGACCTGCGGTCTGTTAGTGTTTAATCCCGCTGGTTTAACAGGTGTAGTTGGAACAGACGGTCTTCTTGTTTGATTATGAACATTTTTCATTGGAAGTCCGCTTATTTGAGACGTATAAGGATTTCTCTGACTGTTCTGATAAGCTTTTAATCCATAATTGATAGATGGAACGTTTTTACCTGCTTGCATATTTTGAGTTCTTAAAGTACTAACACCTGCAGAAAGGCTTAACTCATCTCTCATTAAGAGTTCTTTATCTTTTAAACTTTGAGATAAACCGATTTTAATCTCATTATTTTTTTCCGGTTTAAAGCTTCTAAGCCCGAAAAGAATAATAAGAGAGAAAACAGCCGCGAACGCATAATATTTTCTATCGATTTTTTTAAGATATTTTATTAACTTAACTAAGTATGGTTTAGACTGATGAGCCTGACCGATAGCAAGACTAGCTGCAGTTTCCATTAAACTTTGAGGCTCTAAATCTTCATAAACAGGAGCTTCATTATACACTGGAGCATATGCTTGTATAGGTTTGCTTAATTCTATTTCTGAAGCAGGATCAACTGATGGATTAACAGCAGCTGCAGCTTCTACTGGGGCAAAGTAAACGTTTGCTGAAGCTACGTTTTTACCGTGAATAATAATTTTTGTATTTTCTCCTGAATCAGGTTGGATCATAACGCTATCAATATCAGGAACGTTGTTATAGACAGTCCCCACAGACTCTAGAGGTAACATTCCTTTTATATCAAAAACAATGTCATCTCTGGATTCTACTATTTTTCTAACTTCAGAAGACTTATCTGCTTTTAGAACAACCTGATATCCGTTGTCTGAATCTTTTATCTCGACGGCAGCGAGAGTATTTGGAGCGGCTATTGAACTTAAATTTACAAAACAAAGCCATAACACGCTTAACAACGATACCTTCAAGGTTTTGACGATAATATTTTTATCTCTCATATTCCCCACACTCCCCGGGACTTTACTCAACTAAACTGGTTTTACTATAAAAAGAATAATCTTTTTAAGAAGCAAATACATCAACCTATGGGTTTATAATTGCTTATTGACCATATGGTCTATATTTTGTTATCCCTTTTAGCAAAATTAATTCAAATAAATTTTAATATTGGGTTTTAAGTTAGGACAATAAATGATAGAATAGGTTAAGTCCGTATTACAGGAGGAAAAAATGCTCTCTTTTCTTTTTAAAAAAAATGACCCTAATATAGCTAAAGAAATTACATCTGTATATAAAAAACTAAAAGATTTATATAATTACAATGATATTTCTGAAGAAAGAAAAGCCTACCTTGAAGAAGAAATAAACAAATATGGTTATTTAAGATACCCGCATATCAGGGCGCTTGAAGAACTTTCTCCGGCTGAAACATTATACGGATTAGAATTAAAATGGAAAAAAAATAACGTATTCGATGACAACCAGTTCAAGGTGGAAAACGAAAAAATCAGCCCTGTACCTAGAGCTAAAATAAATAATGCTGACTGGATAAAAAAAGAACAACATTCTATAAAATTAATAAACTTAGCAGCACTTGGGGACGGCAACAAAACTCATGAAATAGGCAGATTTATTGACTGGCTTAAACAAATATTAATATTGCCCTCAGGAAACCTTGATAAAAACATATTATCTACCACAATTTATCTTATACCTTTTCACCCAAGAGAGTTTGGATGCGCTTATCTTCCATCAAGTGCCAGCGTCAGCCAAAACCTAGAAGACAAAGAAGTAAGCAACGTCACAGGACTTGGCGCAAAAGAACAAGTTAAGCTTTTCATTAAACTGGCTCAACTTGCAGGACACCCTGTAATATATGATGTTCTGCCTCAAACAGGAAGATTTTCAAAAATAGTACTATCAAGACCTCACGTTGCAAGATGGTTTGATGTTAAAACCTTAATAAAACAGCTTGAAGAAGAAGTCGACAAGATCGGGATAAAATTATCAGAAGAATTTGATTCTGAAGACATTGAACTTACAAAAAAAATATACAAAAACACACTAAAATCAGGTTCTAACGACTTAAGCGATTTTTATAAAAACATATACGATAAAATCGACAAAGAACTTGAAGAAAAAAAGAAAACTCTTTCTGAAAAAATGATGACAAAAGCTGAACAGCTAAAAATTCAAAAAAGAGCGAAAGAAATTATAGCAAAAATCCACAATACAAAACCATCTAAAATAGATAGAGAAAAACACATTACAAATCAAGGTGAAACCATTCAAACACTAATAAAAGAAGGTTTGTGGACCGCACCAGGCGGTGCTTGGTGTTCTGCAGGAATACCAATATTCGATAAAATGTCAGAATGTGGCAGTTTCCCTGTTTTTAAACATTACGATAACGAAGGAAATGATGTAAGCAATTTTGCAAATCTGGACTGCCAAACTCCATATTTCTACTTCTTTTTAGACACAAAAGAGTACAACAATCCTGCAATTGAAACACTGCTAAAAAGAGCATTAAACAGACAACTTGACTATAACTTTGACGGGGCAAGAATCGATCATGTGGATCACATCGTAGATAGTTTCTCTGAGAAAAACGGATATCCGATAAGCTACAGGGTCCCAAAACAAGTTCTTGCAAGAAAAAACAAACTTTTAAAAGAGCACTATCCTCACTATGCG
>JAEZOG010000108.1 GCA_023414155.1 Cyanobacteria bacterium OH_CFB_184
ATATATTCTTGAATGTAAGGGGTAAAATAGTTCGGTTGAATGTTTTTTATGTAACCTGATATGACAAAGTTCGAATTGCTTATATTCTTTATTACAGGGAATTTTGAATAGAATTTGACCTGAAATTCAGTATTCAAATCAGGAGCCGTTATTGTACCTTGTGTTTCAAGGTCGATAAGCTTTTGCATAGTTAAATTTGAAATTTTAAAATAATTTCCGTTAATTTTGAAATTTTTATTAAATTTACTGTCTAGAAATGTTAAATTATATTTTGAGATATTAAATTTTGTGTTTTTTATTTTTAAATTGAAGATTTTTTTATCACTTTTTGGAATAAGTTGTTCAAGGTTGTATTGACCTTTTTTATTCCTGATAATGTCTGCATCTAGCTGTTTAGCGCTTATTTTGTCTATATAGATGTCTTTTAAAATGATTGGTAAAAGCGGAACTTTGACAAATACTTCTTCTGCTTGTATCGCTTTTTTGGCATCAGGAGTTGATACAGAAAGACTTTTAGCTTTTAAGCTTATTGAAAAATCCGCATAAGTATTTAGTTTTAAATCTTGAATTTTTAATGTGGAATTAGTCTTTTGTTTATAAAATTTTTCAATCTGCGGTACTCTCTTGTTTATGTCGAAAAACCTTGGTACAGCATAAAGATAGATGCTTTCAATTATTAGCAATATTAACAGTAATATAATAATTATTATCGAATGTTTGTTTTTTATTTGCATATAAGCCAATCAACTGGATATAAGTATATTTTTAAATTATATTATCTAATAGGCAAAAGTTCAAATATAATAGGGCAAGTTGCAAATAAAATTGAACGATGTAAAATATATTGATAGAATTAATTATAATTAACGGATAATATATGAAAAAACCTAAACTCACGGCAGTTCTTGCGGATTTGTATTCCTCGTCTAAAGTGGTAAATGTAGTTGTACTAGTGCTTTTTGCATTGTTCTTTACTGCATTATTGGCTTCAAAATATTTCTTTTTTCAAAGTATTATAAATGATGATAATACGAGTAGAATTGATGTTACTGCTCCTAAAACCATTGAGGTAGTTGATACTTTTAAAACCGAACAGCGAAAAAAAGAAGTATCAATGAAAATTGAACCAATATTAACTCCAGCAGAAGACAGTTATATCAAAAATAACCTTGATAATATTCTTAAATCCATTGATATAATTCGTAAAAGTTCTGAGAATAGAACATTAAAAGAAAACCAGATAAGTACTTTGCTGGACATTTCTGACGCAGGACGTAAAAAGTTCGTCGTTAATTACTTTTTAAATTCTAATGATACCTCGTTTCAGGTTCTTTCTTCTAATGCCAAAAAGACCCTTGATGGTGTTTTGAAAGAAGGAGTTACAGAAAAGGACCTTGAAAAAAATAACACATTTAAGATAGTTTCCAGAAACGTAGATCCATCTTCTACAAGAAACCAGATAAGAATTATTTCTGCACTTATAGAACAAGTTATTATGCCGAATATGGTTCTTGATGAAGTTGCAACTGAGCTTGCGAAAAAGAACGCTATGGATCTTGTTTCTCCAAGTATTGTAACCTTTGAAAAAGGCGAAAAAATTGTTTTTCAGGGTGAACCTATAACAAAATTTAAAAGAGATGCGTTAAATAAAGCAGGATATAACATTTTGCAAATCAACTATAAAGGCTTGATTGGTATATTCTGTTTAGTATTGATTGGTATTTGTTCGTTAATTTATTATCTTCAATTCTTTGAAAAACAATACTTGAACAGGCAATACATATCAATTGTGGCGCTTTTATCAGTAGTTGTTGCGGCCTTTGCTGTAATAATCCCTGATACTTGGTCTGTGTATTTGTTACCGTTCCCGGCGTTTGCAATAATATTATCGATATTCTCAAACTCAAGAGCATCGTTCTTGATTTCTATTACACTTATAACGGTCGTTGCCTTGTCACTTCAGTTCTCGGCTCAACCAATGGCTGTATTTATTATTGCAGCACTTGTTTCTACAATCAATACTGCAAAAATCAAATACTCAAGAAGGTTTGACCTTATAAAAATCGGTTTTGAGATTGCAGGTGTTTTAGTCGTGACTATTGCAAGTATTTATCTTCTTGAACTTTGCATAATTGATATAGACCCTAGAATTATCGTAAGAGATATAGAAGCAGGTCTATTAAATGGTGTGTTCTGCGGGGTTGTTGTTCTCGGTATCCTTCCTCTTTTAGAAAGTACCTTTAAAGTTATCAGCCCGTATGGGTTATCAGAGCTCGCTGATCATAATCAGCCGTTATTAAGAAGACTTCAATTTGAAGCTCCAGGGACATTCTCTCACTCGCTTATGTTATCAACATTATGTGAAGCCGCAGCTGAAGCTGTCGGTGCAGATCCTGTTCTTGCAAGAGTTGGAGCCCTTTATCATGATATCGGTAAGATAAAAAGACCTCTTTTCTTTATCGAAAACCAAACTTATTTTGGTATTGAAAACCCTCACACAAAACTTAATCCTAGATTAAGTAAGATGGTAATTACTGCCCACCCAAAAGATGGATTGGATCTTGCAAAAGAATATGGAATTCCTCCTGTTATTCAAAATTTCATATCTCAACACCATGGTGATTCTCTGGCCAGTTATTTCTACACGCAAGCACTTCAACAAGAAGGTGCTGAAAATGTAAAAGAAGAACAATTCAGATACACTGGACCAAAACCTAATACAAAAGAAACAGCGATATTGATGATCGCTGATGCCGTAGAATCAGCTTCTAGAACTCTTAAAAACCATTCTCAAGAAGAAGTAGAAGCAATGATTGATAAACTTATAAATGAAAGGCTGTTAGATGGTCAATTGTCAGATAGTCCTCTTACCTTAAGAGATTTGAAAACGATTTCTGCTACATTCAGCAGGATTTTAAGAGCCGCTCATCACCAAAGAATTAAGTATCATGAAAATATTATTGAAGAACTTGAAAATAAAGTTAAGTCTAAACCGCTTATGACAAGTAAGCTTGCAGATACTGAACTTGCTGAAAAAATAGAGAAAAAAATTCAGAAAAGACACCAAAGACAAGAAAATGAAAACGCTTAATATATTTATCGAAAATATATATCCTGATTTCGAAATAGACGAGGTCAAAGTACTTGGAAACCTGAAAAAAATAACAGAGTTTTTTCTTGAAAATGATGCCATCTTAAATTCATCTTGCCTCAAAGGTTATAAATACGACACCTTATGCTTTGATGTTGTGTTGTGTGACAATGAAAAAATCCAAGAAATAAACAGAGATTATCGCCAAAAAGATAGACCTACTGATGTTATAAGTTTTGCGATATTTGCAGATTCCCCACAAGAAGAACGTTTTATTCTTGATGAAGAAATTAATCTGGGTGAAATAATAATCTCTCTTGATAAAGTCAAGGAGCAGGCGATTGATAACAGTCATACCTTTGATGATGAGCTGTATTTTTTACTTGCTCATGGAATTTTGCACTGCCTCGGCTTTGACCATTTAACAGATGAAGATTATAATTTTATGGTAGGAGCACAAAATCAATCCAAGGCGGTGTTAAATGTCTAAGTTTACCAGTGGTAGTTTTAGGAAGAGTTTTTCTTATGCATTAAAAGGTATAAGAATTGCATACAAATCTCAGCGTAATTTCAGGACGCAGATTTTTATTGGGACATTAGCTCTGTTGTTGGCTATAGGACTTAAGTTTTCTATCGTTG
>JAEZOG010000122.1 GCA_023414155.1 Cyanobacteria bacterium OH_CFB_184
TCATTGCAATTAGACCAGTTTCTGTATTGATAGAATCAATAACATTTTTACGTTCGAAATCAAGAAGTTTAAAGTTGCCTTTTGCAATATCCATAGTTACATCATATAATGCAGCTGCTTGACCTACATCAGCCCAAGATTCATCTGTTGGGATTGCAATAACTTTTTGATCGCCAATGATGTCTTTTGCTTCTAACAAGATAGAATCAGGTATACCTTTTAAGAAGTTTGCATAATTAGGGTTTTTCTTTTCGCCAACTATTGTTTGAAGCTGATCTCTCATTTCGTCAGGAGTGTCGCATTGAGATAAAACCATAATTGTTGGAATAAGGTGTTTAGACCAGTCTCTTGTTTCTTTCCCTTGAAGAGCTTTATTGAAGTGAGGCTCGATGATTTCAAGAGCTTGGAAAGCTTCTTTACTTACTGCAAATTGGAATGTATTTGTTAAGCAGTTGTCGTTTTCATCAGCATATCCCGGAGGAATTACTTTTGGTTTTTCCGCGAATTCAAGGATTTGATTGTCATCAGAAAGTTTCATTATTCCGAAAGTGCCTCTTGCTTCTTCAGCTGGAACTTTTTTCGCGATCATAGCGATTGCTGTTTTGCCTTCGTTCATTTTTTCAGCAGCTTCAGCTATTGCGATAGGCATTCTTGAGATTGAATCGTTCGGGAATATAAATTCGCAGTTTTGATTATCACCAATAGTTTTTTTGTATAAATCGATTGTAAATCCGCCATTACCTTTATTTACACCGCTTTGGTTCAAGTAGAAGTTTACGTTTTTGCCGATTCCAAAGTTCTCTGCAGAACAGTCAAGTAATCCTGCCATATGTAAACTAACAAAAGTAGTTTCCATAGGAGTTAAACCTGTAGGAGTTCTAAAAACACCTTTAGTTGATTGAGCACCATCTACTTCTCCGTGGAGGATACCGCCTGATGCAGCGTTTGTGTATTCAGCTCTGGAACCAAAACCACCTGCTAACATAGCTATTTGGATTTTATCAGCGCCTTCTTTTGCAACGAATTTAGGAAGAACGATTTCTTCATTTTTTAATTTTAGTTCGAATTCTTTTATGCTGTCGATGATTTCAGCGTTAAATCTTCCATCTTCCATACCGATGATGATCTCGCCGCCGATACCTTCAGACTTTTGAGGAGTTAATTTTTCGACAACAGGTACATTATCAATTGTGAACGGCTTAAATTCTCTTCCTGGTTTTTTGCCAGCTGCAAGTAGTGTTTCATCTTCTTTCTTTTCAACACTTCCTGCATTTGTAAGAATAACGTTGTCTCCATCTTCAACAACTGCCATTAATTTACCTTTTGTATTTAAAATTGAAACTTGTTCTTGGTTTTTATTTTTAGGATTCAAAACTACGCTTAGTTTGTGCGTTAAACTAGGAACTCCTTCAGGAGCAGGAGAATTGACATCTCTTTCTGGTCTTACAGCCATCTCAAATAAAACGTCATTGTTGTGTAATTTTTTTAGTTGAGTTCTTGCTTCAGTGACTTTTTTGCCATCGTTTTGAATATCGATAGTCGTTTTTATTGCATCATCAAATTTTTGCAATTCAGGAGAGAATCTTGAAATGATTTCGTTCACGTTCGTAACAGTACCAACGTCTTCGCCGCGTCTGCCATTAGCAGGATCGTTACAGACAGATACTTTATTTGTAGCGTTTGCAAACTCAGTGAATAGTGCACCTGAGAATGAAATTGTCTTTGCAACTGGAACAACTGTCATTGCTTGAAGAGCCATTGCAAGTTTATCCCCAGATATAGGAGCCGCTTTGAATGGAACCACATTAGATTTAGAAATAGGTGAAGTTGTATTGTTAGTCTCTCTCGCTTTTAATTGATTCAAATAAAGCGCATTTGATGTAATGCTTTGGATCATTGTTTTCTCCTTAGTTTTCAACTTTTAAATTAGAATGCAATACTATCAAACCACCTAAAAAAAACATGTGCTATTTTTTAAACCAATTATGAAGAAATGTAAAAGCGGATTTTTTGTATTTTTTTAAATTTTTGAGAAGATTTTTACAGATTTTGAGTTTTTTTTGAAAAAAAAATAAAAAAACGTGAAAAATTTTGTATTTTTTGCCCTTTTTTCTTAAAAAGTAAAAAGCTATGAATTTAGGGGTTCATAGCTATAGATTAGGGATATGTGTATCGTCGTCTTCTAAGGAGTATAGTTGTATTCTAACAATCAAAGCATTTTCTGAAATCATACATACTTATGAATAATTTATTTTTAATAAATTAATTTTTCGTATAAAAGTAGTATGAAAAGACTGTTTAAATGATTATTTTCATAGAATGCCTGACTATCCACATTACTAGGGTTTATTTTTTAGAATGTTGTATAATAAGAATGATCTGTTTAATCAAGGATGAAAAATGAAGTTACAAACTCTTTTAGAACAAGCTCAACTTTTTTCAGATAATGAAAATTATGAAAAATCATACGAGCTTTTAAAAACTGCGTATGAGATGGATAAAAAAAATCCTGAAACTCTGGAGAAAATTGCTATTCAGGCAAAAATACTCGATATGAAGGAAGATGCTGCAAAGTATTGGGAAGAATTAATCCTTGCAGATCCAAATAACCTTCTTGCTTATTCTGAATTGCAGGACATATATTTTTCTGAAAATAAATATAAATATTATTTAACAAGAGCAAAAGTCAAAATCTTGCACGAAAATCTTGCACAAGCAGTTCCTGATTATAAAAAAGCTCTTGATAATACAAATATTGATAATGAAATAGTCGAAGCTAGGCATTTGCTCGCTAGAGCTTATGAGTTTTTGAATAAGCCAATGAATGCAATTGATGAGTATTACAAAATAATTGCGATTGAAGAAGATTTATCAGTTTATTTAAAAATGGCAGAGCTATATGCATCTATGGGAGATAAACATTCTGCTGTTAATATTCTAAGCAAAGCTTCAGCAGCTTATCCAGATGACATGCATTTAAAAGAAACTCTTGCCGGGTTCTTATTAGAAACAAATCAGCTGGATGATGCACTTGAACATGTGCAGTCTGATTTAACTAAAGCTAAAATATATCTTTCAAAAGGTGAAAATGAAAAAGCATTTGAGGTTCTTTCTTCAGTCAAAGATACTAAATCATCAAATTATTTTGCTTTGATGGCAGAATACTATTTTAATAAAAAAGAATTTGAACAGTGTCTTGAAAATGTTATGGAGTTTAAAAAGTTAGAGCCAATGAGTCCATTAACGTATCAGATGATGGCGCTGGTAAATGAAGAACAAGAAGATATGTTTAACGCTCATTATAACTGGGGCAGATTTTACCTTCAAAAAAGAGACTATGATATGGCGTTAAATGAATTTTTGCAAGCGCATACTCTTGATAACAAAAATGCTCAAGTCATAAAAGAAATAATAAATATAAATGAAGGCAAAGGCGATGATTCCAGCTTGATGGAGTTCTATGAAAAGCTTCTTGCAGCTGACCCTCAAAATCAATCAGCTATGAAAAAACTAGCAAAAATATATGAGCAAATGTATGAGTTCAAAAATGCGCTTGATTTTTATTTGAAAGTTGAAGAATTGAATAATAAAGATTATCAGGTTTTTAAAGACATCGGATTTTGCTATGAAAAGTTGAGAAAAGAAGCTCAGGCAAAAAGTTATTATCAAAAATACGTTGATAAAGCTCCTTTGAGCGAAGATACAGAGTCTGTAAAACAAAAAATATCGAAAATGTCAGATGAAGATGCTCCAGAAGACGAAGGATTTTTGGAGAAAATTATGAAAATGTTTTCAAGATAAATTAAGTTATTAAATCGGTTATAATTTTTTCTATAGTGGGATTTTCTATGGAAAAGTCTTTTTCTGTTATTGAATGAAATAGATTTGGTATGGCATAGGTATTTTGCCTTTTTTCCAAAAGGTAACTAGTTAAATCGAAATAAAGTAAATTTGGTTCTGCCAAAGTCATAATTATAACTTCTGGTTTCAATTTTTCTATTTCATCTTTGTGAAAAATCTCTATGCCATATAGAGTCGATCCTTTTTTGTTTTTGTTTCCATCTATTATTCCAAGTATGTTTAAATTTGCAAGAAGGTTATCTTTTAATATCTTTTCTGCGAATATTCCTGCTCCATATAAATATATTTTTTTCTTTTCAATTGATTTTAATAGGTTTGTTTTTTGACCCTCTAACATTTCTAAATCATATATTTTTTGCTTATATTCAAGAGCTTGAGCTAAAAAGATGGGGTACTTTTTTTTATCTAATTTTTTTAAGTTTATTAATAATGAGTTTTTAAAGTTTCTTTCATCTACTCTTGTTATATTCTTTTTTATTCTTCCAATATAACTTTGAGGATGGATTTGCCAGTATGTTAGTCTTTCATTTATGTAAAAAACTTCAGAAAGATAGGTTAATTGTGCACCTATCCACCAATCTAAATATGGTTTTATCGGAGAATTAAAATTGCATTTTTTTAAAAGTTTTTTCTCCACAATCATGCACGAAAAAGTTGGTATTGTTGTTGTTATAATAAAATACTTTGATATGTTTTCAGGTTTTGTGATTTTCTTGGAGAGCAATCGGCATCTATTAACGTGAGGCTGCAAGATGTTAATTTGGTTTTCATCTCCAAACATTTCTATATCTGTATAGATTGTTTTTGCTTCCGGGTATTTGTTTAAGTATTCTACTTTTTTTTCTAAGTTGTCATTTGTCCAATAATCATCGCTTTCTAAAAAAGCTATATATTTTCCTTTAGCGTTTTTAAGTCCGAGCTGTAGAGTTTCTGATAGGCCTTTGTTCTCATTGTTTTTGTGTTGTAAAAGACGAATATTCTTATGGTTTTGAGTATATTTTTTGATTATTTCAACAGAATTATCGGTTGATCCATCGTCGATTATCAAAAGTTCCCAGTTTTTGTAAGTTTGATTTAGCACTGACTCTATAGTTTTTTCTATAAAATGCGCATAATTATAGCTTGCAGTCAGAATGCTTATAAGAGGTGCTTTTGAGTGTGTCATAAAATATTAACCTGAATAATTCTTTTGATTATTTTATCATAGTTTTGAAGAATAATTGCCCAAATAGTTTAGGCATCGATAGTTATTTGTTCTTTGTATATTTTTTCGAATTCTTTAGCATATTGTTCTTTAACTTCAAGATCAGTTATTTTTTTGTACCAATAGATTAGAGTGTTTTTTTTATGTGTTTGGAAGTATTTTTCGTAGTCTTTATAAATATTTTGGTTTTTTAATAATTGTTCTATAAGGTCAAGAATCTTATAAAAATCCATTTTTTTGAGATCAGCCCCACAGGTAGTAGAAGTGGTAGAAGCTTTTCTGTAGTTATAAAGTTTTTTTCTTGTGTAAGAAATCCTTTTTGCTTTTATGAAGCTTTCATAAAAAAATAAGTTATCTTCAAAAAAAAGTCCTTCAGGGAAAAGAATGTTATTCTTTGATAAAAACGTTTTTTTGTATATTTTGTGCCAGGGAGCAACTGATATTCTAAATAGGAAATCAGAAGTTGCGTTAAAATCAAAAACGTTGCTATCAAGGCTCGTCGGGAACAAGTTTAAAGTCAGATAGGGGTCGTCAGGGCACATATTGCCTGTTGAATCGTCAAATGTGTTTATTCCGCACATAGAGATGTCTGTTTTGTTATTAAAAGCGTTATCGTACAGCTCTTCAAACATTGTAGGTTCAACATAATCATCAGAATCAACAAAGCCGATATATTCACCTTTTGCGATTTTTATTCCAAGATTTCTTGCGCTGGATTGTCCTTTGTTTTCTTGGTTTAAAACAATAAATCTTTTATCTTCTTGTTTGTATTTGTTCAAAATGCTTAGAGAATCATCCGTTGAACCATCATTGACACAGATGATTTCTATATCTGTAAGCGTCTGAGTTTTGAGACTTGTCAGGCATTTTTCCAGATACATTGAAGTATTATAAACAGGAACTATTATGGAAATTTTAATACTTTTTTTCATCTAATTTATCTTATTATAATTTTCAGTATAATAAACCATTTTTCTAGTTGATACTAAGTTTTTATAAAGAAATCGAATAGAATTGATACAAAACTCTTTAAGTTTTTTATTTATAGGGGATAATATTAATGTAATTGATTTACGACGTTAAAGTGTTTAAAAAATATTGAAAATAGTAAGAAGGAAAAAAAGATGAATAATAGAGTACTTTTATGTATTATGGATGGTTGGGGAATCGGTCAGGGAAGATGCCCTAAAGATGCAACTAAAGATGCTAAAACTCCAAATTTTGATAAATTCAAACAAGAAGAAAAATTCACAACGATTTTTGCAGACGGTGAACACG
>JAEZOG010000126.1 GCA_023414155.1 Cyanobacteria bacterium OH_CFB_184
TGCTAAATTTTAGAATAAGATTTAAAATATTCATGTAAATAATTATTCTTAGTTTTCAAAAGACTTATGAATAGGGTATTTACAAGTTTAATTAACCAAGGAGAACACCACAATGTACCAAGAAGAAAAGCTCATTTGCGAAGATTGTGGCTGTGAATACGTATTTACAGTCGGTGAACAAGAATTCTTTGCTGAAAAAGGGCTTGTGAACAAACCAAAACGTTGCATGGAATGCAGAAAAAAACGTCGTAAAACAACAAGGAAAAAACTTTATGATGTAACATGCTCTCGCTGCGGTTGTGAAACAAAAGTTCCATTCAAACCTATTGCAGGTAAAGAAGTTTATTGTAAAGACTGTTATTCAAAAAATTAATTTTTAAATAACAATAAACAAAAAGAGCACTTATATAAGTGCTCTTTTTCATTTAAAATTTACCATTATTTGTTTATGCATTGAATGCTGCTATTATTTGGGTATCCAAATCTACGTTACTGCCTAAATTTACTTTTACTGTAAATACATATGTAAATACCATTAGCAAAACTATTCCGAACAACAGATAGTTTGTCATTTTTGACTCGTTCATACCACACACTCCAACTTATTGTTTGTTATTTTACTCTTGACTTATGCCATTGCACTGAATGTACTGCCAGTTGATCCAGATGGACTAGAACTTGCTAAAGAGCCAGCTGTTTCGCCTGTTGAAAAAGCTAAAGAACCTGCTGTTTCTGTTTGATTAACTGCTAATGAACCTGCTGTTTCATAACCTGCTTGTGCGCCTACTTTTTGAACTGTTAGTGAACCCATGATTGACTCCTTATATCTTCTGTATTTATTTTATATCTCACTCTTATATAAAAACATTTTAAAAATCATGATTTCAGGTTTTATGTTTTTCGTTACATGTTTTAACACAGCCCGAAAAGCTTAGTAAGAAGAGAAAAAAGACTTATTTATCATGCTTATTTTTTTAAAGAAAATAATAAATTTTTAAACATGCTAACAAAAAAATTAGTTCATATGTTTTATGGCCTCATACATATTAGACAGTGTGTGAAATAAACAATGAAGCCTATTTCGTTTTATGGAAATTCAGAATTAAACATCCTTTACTTTAGTGATGTGCACGCAAAAACGACAAACATCCAAAAGTTCAAAACTGCGGTGGATTCTTTTGACAAGCAAAACAAAAACGAAACAAACTTCAAACTGGCAGGCGGAGATTTGAATACCGCAACAAGCCTAAAAACAAACATGCTGGTTCTAAAACTTATGGAATTAATTGGACTAGATGCATCTGCTGTTGGAAATCATGAACTAAAAGCCGGAACCCATTGGGTTGAGGCGCTGAACAAAATAAAACCTAACTTCAAGTTTTTGTCAGCAAACCTCAACCATGTAGAACCAAACGAGATTGAACGAAAAATCGCCAAATCAACCATTTTAGAAAAAAATGGTGAAGAGATAGGTCTTATAGGCATTTCTCCTGTTGATTACGGCGAATTAATGTTGTTTGATTCAACAAATAATGCTGTAAGAACTATGGACTTTGACAAAACTCTTGCTGCAGTGCAAGAAGAAGTTAAAAATCTTGAAGCTCAAGGTATAAACAAAATATTTTTACTATCTCACACAGGTAAAGAATCCAAAGAAGGAATAAAATTATATAAAGAATTGGCTGCATTAGGCGGTATCGACGTTATTATCGGTGGACATGACCACAAAGAATATGACAGATGGTTCACATCAGAAAGAGGAGAACCGGTAAAAGTTGTATCTGTAGGTAAATCACCGACAAAAGAAATTGTGGGCGAAGATCTTGATTCTTTTGGTATTTTAAATGCAACATTTGACGATGAAGGCGTTTTAATTCCTGAAAAATGTAAAAACAAGGTTGAATTAACCAGCAAATATAAAGTATCTCAAGAAGTATTAGACCTAGAAGAAGAATATTTGCAGACCAAAAAAGCAATAAGCCATACTAAAGCTGACATTAAATGCAAAGATAGAATGACCGAGGAAAATCCGCTTGCAGATCTTGCTCTTGACTCTATACTTTGGCTTTTAAATAAAAAAACTCAAGGTGAGCCGATCGATTTTGCGATGGTTAACCCGGGAGCAGCAAGAGGATCAATAAGCAAAGGTACAATCACTAATGGTGACATTATCCAAGCTTTTCCTTATACATTTTCAACTTTTATAAAAGCACCTTTGACTAAAAGGCAAATTATTCAAGCTCTTGAAGTCGGAGCAAAGTCTGTGGATTTACCTAAAATTTCTCCCGGCATAATGCAAGTAAGCGGATTAAAATACACTATAACTCCAGATAAAAAAGTCAAAGACGTTTGCTTAACAAACCCTGATGGTTCTGTAAAACTCAACTTTAAAGATGTTCCAGACCACAAAATATTTAATGTCGCATATGACAAATTTTTAATGGACGGCGTTGCAGGATTAAATTCTCTAAAACAAAATCCTGAAGATCCTGATATAGAATACTTCCCATATTCACTTCAAGACTCTTTAACCGAGTACTTAAAAACAAACTACAAAGACAGAAGTGTAGAAATAACAAAAAACAGAATAAATTTTGAAGAATCTCCAGAGTCAGAGCTCGCAATTGACTTATTCCAAGGACTTTTTCAAAAACCTATCTTAGAAAATTAAAATTAACGCTGAACAAGTATAAACTTAATTTTTATTATAAATAATTGTTACAGTAAAATTTGTTTTAAACAAATAAGTAGCAAAAAAATCCAAAAATGGTTGTTTAAACGAAAAAGAGTGTGTGGAAGAAGGTTTATTATGATTAGGATCGAGAGTTCATTATTTGGCATTAAGTCAAATCAAAATTTTAAAGCAAAAAATAATAAAGAGGGATACTATAACTCGAGACTGAACACCCATGTTCAAGATTCAGTGAGTTTTTCAAAACAAAATAAACTTGATTCTTTAATCTCTACAACAAGAAACGGTAACGTATTACACGTTGCATTCAAAGGTCAATTAAATAACCCTATTTATGTTGACACAAGCGCACTTCAAATGAAGGTTCGCGGAGTTTCTCTTCACCAAAAAGGAGGCCTTGCAGAAGGTAGAGCAAAAGATGAAAACGTCATAAAGCTTGCTCAAAGCAACTGGCAAGAAGGTCAACGCTTAAAAGCATCAATCATAACAACGAAAAACGCTGAAATAATACAACTTTCAGACCCAAAATTTGGCGTAGTCGGAAGAGTTCCAGATGAAATCGCCGCTCCTTTATTAGGATTAATGAGAGGCAACGAAAAAGATTTCAAATTTGAGCTCTCTAATATAATAGCAGGAAACTCTAAAGGAGCAGCTACAATAGGATTAAGAGCAAACTTGAGATACACAGGCTCAAATCCTAGTATAAAAAGTAATGTTCAAAAAACTTTTAATCAATTATTAAATTCTCAAGATCCAAACGTCAGAGATACAGTTATGGTTTATCAACCAAAAACTTCTCCTGAAGATGTTTTGAAAAGAATTTTTGACTATGAAAAACAAACAAACGGTGAAAAAACAGTAAATGAAATAAAAAAAGCAATAACTGAGATTTCATCAGAAATAAACGATCCTAAAAACAAAAACATATTAATCCTAGGTCACTGTAAGCCAGATGGAGATACCCTCGGGTGTGTAATAGGAATGCAAACAGCTATTCAAGGAGCATTCCCTGACAAAAACATAGATTGTGCTGTTGATGACAAAATCCCAGGGTTATTCAGAGACAAAATGCCTGGTATTGAAAAAGTTAAAAGACCATTTAATCCAGACAGAATAGAACTTGTTACAAGCAATCTAAATACACTAAAGGCAGGACCACAAAACGGAACCACAAAATCTCAAATTGAGATATTAGAAAAAGAAATTTCAGATTTAACAAACCCTGAAAAATTATTCGATGCAAACCCTCTTTTAGGGCAAGAAAAGAAAAAATATGACCTTGTGATGCTGATGGACATACCGACTCCAAAACGTTTTACAAGTGCTTTTAAAGACTATATTGAAAGCGCAGATAAGGTAATATATATAGACCATCACCCGCATAGAATTAACGAATGGAAAGATGCTCAAGCTGAAACAGGTGTTGATATGGAAAAAATCCATGATGACAACCTTGCTTTAGTTTGTGACTCTGTTCCTGCTGCGACTCAACTTGTAACTATTGTTGCAAATCAAGCAGGAATTCTAGGTAAAACAATGCAAGATAGCCTTGAAGAAGCGAAGAAATTCGTTGCAAGTATAATAACAGGAACCTCAACTGACACAGGTTCTTTCACAAGAACCGCGAACTTACTTCCTGAGCATATGAAAATGCCTGTTGATCAAAGACCGAATTTCTTGCCTGAAGGTATGACAAAATGGTTGGTGGATGATTTAGAAGCAAGTTCAAAAGGTGAAATAAATAAAAAATGGTTAAGAGATAAAATTACTTTTGATATCCCTGATAAAAAGTTAAGTTCTGCCTCTGAAACAGGAGCAAAATCTCCAAGAGACAAAATGGTTGAATATGCGGTAAATGGCCGCGAAATATACCCTAAATTAGGTCTTGGATTTATCTCTGTAGACTATGATCAAATGTATGAAATATGGGAAGATTCAATCAAAACAGATGATGAATTCACCCTTCTTGATGTTCAAAACGGATTCAAATACTCAGAAATTATGGGTGCTTTAAAAGCGGATCCTGAAAGAGTAAACAACCCGCAACCAAAAGACCCGAGCAACCCTACAATCAAAGAACTTGCCCAACAGGTATATGAATCTCCATATCAA
>JAEZOG010000040.1 GCA_023414155.1 Cyanobacteria bacterium OH_CFB_184
CAAATACAGACCTTTCTGAGTTTAATGCAAACTACGCTATTTTAATAAAATCAAATGAACTTGCTAAAATATATAAACAAGAGTTTGAACAACTTTATAGCGGGAAATTCCATAATTTAAAAGAATACCAAAATAATACCAGTATAAATATTAATAAAGAAAGTAAAGTAACTGCGCTTTTTTCACCACAAAGTAAAATAGTAAATACCAAAATTATTCCATTAATTAGAAAAGCAGAAAATTATATCTACATACCAATTTTCTACTTTACTCACAAAGATTTGGCAGCAGAACTAATACAAGCGAAAAACCGTGGAGTAGAAATAAAAATAATAACAGATTCAACCAATGCCCACGGAAAATACACCATTCACAAGGGATTAAGAGATGCTGGAATATTGGTAAAAACAGAAAATAAAGCAGGAAAAATGCATATGAAAACAGTCATAATTGATGATAAGTATTCAATTATAGGCTCAATGAATTTTACTAAAAGCGGTGAAATATCAAACGATGAGAATGTTTTAATAATCGAAAATCCGGCGATAACAAAATATTTAAAAACTACGTTTCTTTCAATGTGGGATGCAATCCCAGACAAGTATTTATACAAAGATCCAAGAGCTGAGTCTCTTCAATCAATAGGTTCTTGCTCTGACGGTATAGATAATGATTTTGATGGATTAATCGACAAAGAAGATGATTCTTGCAGATATGCACCATCTATAAAAACCAAGTAAAATTATTTAGGTTGATTTAATTTTGGAAATATTTTACCTAAATTAAATCTAGGTTTTGGTTTTTTCCCAAGTGAATCAGGGTTTTTGATAACTGCTTTATCAAACGCAACTTCAGACCCTTCAGTACCGACTAGCATAGAGAACAATACCATAGTAGTTTGCCTGAACGCGTCATATCCAAATGTAACTCTCGCGTATTCTGGTCCAAGACTTAATAAAAATCTATTTTCTTGGAACATATTTTCTCTGCTGTTATCTTTTAAAAACGCCAACGACGCTAAGTAACCAACAGTAACATATTTATTGATTTTTAAGCTTTCAATCAAGACTAAGTTCGATTTTCCATATGCATATTTATCAAACAAAAATGGACTTTGCCCTGCAGTTGCAGATTGATAATATATCAAATTCTGATCCCAGTTTTTATATTTTGTATTTAAAGTAGGACCGACTCTGACAATCCCGACAGTCTCTCCTGAGGTATACAATGTAGCACCAGTTTGAACTACTGCACCTAATTTAAAAGAAAAATCATTTTCAGGATTATTGTATGTGTACAAATTCTTTTGAGTCTGCGTCAGCCATCTCATACGACCTTCGCCATCACCTAACTGCATATTTTCATCAACAAAATAACCTGCTGAAAATCTCTGAGAAAAATTAACATCTAAATCATCGATATAATAATTATTTTGATATTGTAACTGAGCAGAATATCTTGGTCTTCTGAATCCTAAAAACCATTCGTTCTGATATGTATTCTGAGAATAATCTAATGTGGCATGATCACCAAATTTTTGAGTACCACTAACTATAAACTCATTTTTTGAAGAACCATAACCTATATCAGTCATATTAGTTGCATTTTTGAATCTTGCGATACCACCGATACCGAACTTGCTATCACCGTAATTTACCATAGGCACAAGTTTTAAGGTTGAAGCACCAGGAGTATTCAGCACAATACCAGGACCTGCATACATCCCTAATTTTGCAACACTTCCGAATTCTGGAATATTAGTTTCAACGTATTGATGCTCTTTATCTGTAACAACTTTCAATGAAGGTACACTACCGATCTTAAATTTATTCATATAGATATCGGCATTTTTCATTGTCATTATGTTGTGTTCATCACGAGAATCTACAAATATAGTTTTTGCCTTTATACGGTAAATACCAGAGTTTGAAGATTTTGTTTTTTCTGAAGTAGAAGACATATCAACTTGCCCCGGATTAACAAACCCGGCAAACGAAGTTGCTCCGAATTTTAAGTCGTAATTTTTAAGAATTTTTGCAACACCTTTGTATTCTTCAATTCTATCAGAATACATATAGCCTTCTTCAGCGCAAATTCTTAACGAATAGTTTTTAGTAATTGGTTTTGTTATTAAACCACTTTCTTCGTTAAGATCGATATTGATAAAATCACCATCTGTTACTGAACTGTTATTTATTAATTTTACGTTATCATACGCTTTGATATTATTTAAATCGTGGTTAAAAACAATCTTATCAGCATATAAAGTAAGCCCTTGAGCTTTTAAAGTAACTTTTGCGTTGCCGATAGCTTCAACTTCATATCTATCAGGATAATAGTCCATATAATCAGAATCCAAAACAACATCTGAAGAAACAAACACCTGTGATTCTTCTTGAGATTTCTTTTTTTGTTTTTTAATTTTTAATATTTTTTTATCTGTTTTAGAATTTTCAATTAAAGAAGATTGTACAGGTTCAGTAACAACATCGGCAGAATAATCCGCTGCCATTACAAATGGAGAATTAGTAAATAACAATATAATTATCAAATTTAAAATTAATAATAAATTACGTTTCACTCATTTTCCTTTTTTATATGTAATTTAGTGGATTAGACGGTTGACCGTTTATACGAACCTCAAAATGCAAGTGAGGACCGGTACTATATCCAGTAGAGCCTTCTCTAGCGATTGTTTCACCTCTTGTGACAGTATCACCGACTGAAACGTTATAACTAGATAAGTGAGCATATAGTGTTGTGGTTGGAGAACCATTATATCGTCCATGGTCAATAATTACAACTTTACCGTAACCGCCATACCATCCGACAAAAATTACCTTGCCGGCATTTGCAGCTCTGACAGGAGTGCCGTAAGGAGCTCCAATGTCTATACCTGAGTGGAATGTTCTACTTTTGAATATAGGGTGGACTCTCCAACCGAACGGTGAAGTTATTGGCCCTGACATTGGCCTGATGAAACCAGTTGCAACTGAAACAACAGATTTTTCAGTACTTCTGGAAATCATATTTCTTAAACTTGCTGATTGTCTTGCTAATTCTTTTTCTGCTCTTTCATATGATTTTCTATCTGTTCTTAGTTTCTGTATCATATTAGAGTTTTTATCGATAGCACTTTGAATATTTTGCTGTTGATAATTTATACTTTGGATTGCACCCGCAAGGTTTTGTTGCTCTTGTTCAACTTGATATTTAAGTCTTGCAATTCTTCTTGCTTTTTCTTTTAAATAGATTAATTTATGCTTATCTCTTTTTGAAATAATATTCTGGTAATAGATTCTATCAAGAAAAATATTCAAGTCATTTGTAGACAATAATAATTCGAATAGCCCGCTTCTTTGTTTTTTATATATCTGACGGATTCTGTTTCTAGTTTGAAATTCTGAAACAGTAAATTCAGTCATTGAAGAAGAAAGCTCTGACTGCAAGTTGCTTAATTTTGAACGTGCTGAACTATATTGTTGTTGCGATTGTCTTAGTTCTTTTTCGCTTTTTTCTAATTTAATTTGGTTTCTATAAAGTTTATTTGTTTCTTGTGTTTCAAGGTATTTAAGTCTTTTAATTTTATCCTGGGTTGCTTTACGCTCTTTTTCGACATGCGACAAGCTCTTTGCCTCAACAGACAAAGGAAAAAAAAGAAGTGATAACAGCAACAGAATGCTAAATATTTTATAATTTATTTTTGGCATTATAATTTAGTTTTCCTACAAGAAATTTATTTTTGGACGTAGCTCATAACAGCAAGTAATATTGGTCCTACTGTCCAAAGAACAAAACTTATAGCGATTACCCCGATTATTATTTTTTGGTTGTTTCTAAAGAATTCCATAGTTAAATCTCTCACCATAACCTATATTAATATTTTACTCACAAAATGGTTCTTGTGCAAATATATTAAATAATTTATGAGGAAAAATAAAGAAATGCTAAACTCTGTAAATATTATGCTGAGTGACTATAATGTCTGCGCTTACATCATGCTGCTCAAGAGGAATTTCTTCAATTAGTAATTCTTCAGGAATTAAAATTATTTTGAGATAAGAATGGGTTGTTTCACTCAAAAATCTATCATAATAGCCTTTTCCATAACCTAAACGGAAT
>JAEZOG010000146.1 GCA_023414155.1 Cyanobacteria bacterium OH_CFB_184
TATCGAAACACTAAAAGACGTAACATTCAGAATGGCTCCATTAACTGATATCGATGCTACAGAAATGATTAAATCTGTTAAAGCATATGAATTATTAAAAGGTGCTAGAGGAACAAAACCAGCTCAAATCGACCAAATTGAAGAAACATTATTGAGACTTTCTCAATTAGTATCTGACTTCAAATTCATCGATGAGTTAGATATCAACCCACTTTTAATCAGCGAAAAAACTGGTGAAGGTATTGCAGTTGACGGAAGAATTAAAGTAAGAATGGAAGAAGCTAAACAAGCTATCAACTGTAATTGTTCTTGCTGCGGCTGCAAATAGTCTTTAGCTAACAGCTAACATTTATAAGAAAAAGGGTGATCTGATCACCCTTTTTTATTTATGATTATTTACTTTTCTTCCATCAAATAATATCTTGGAGAAAATGGTAACAACTCCTTATAAGAAGGAATTTCTACTTCCAGGTCTTTGTTTTTCGGTTCCATTAGCTTTGGTTTATAAAACTCATCGATTTTTTGCTGTTGAACGTTTCTAATAATAGAATCTTGATTTTTAATATCCCGAAGCAAACAAGCATAACCGGTCGGACAAGCAGCATAAGCCGCCATAAAATTTAACCATAGTGCAAAAACTGCACATAGCGCACTAATCTTTTTCATATTTTTCACACCTACTTAACCTACCCCACTCTTATATTTTAATAATCTTGTAAAGTTTTTCATTGCTATAAAGTATAATTTTTTAAATCATGTGTTTTTAAGGTAAAATTAAAGTAAGTAATAAATTTTGAGGACTTTGATGAAGTTAAAAGATACAACTGCTAATACAGCTTTCGATTACGGTTATTTGATAAAAAGATTATACAAATACATAAAGCCATATATGGGAAGAGTCGCTTTAAACTTCCTTATTGCAATACCTGTAGGGTTATTAGATGCAGTTGTTGCATACTCTTTAAAACCTTATTTAGACGAAGTTGTAATCAAGAAAAATCATGTTTTTGCAATGCTTATTCCACTAGGAATAATTATGTTTGCTATAGTACAAGGTTCATTAAAGTACATTAACAGCTACCTTACAGAGTGGACTGGACAAAAGATTACAAACTCTATAAAAACTGATTTATTTAAAAAATTAACCTCGCTAAACAGCAGTTTTTATGACAATAACTCAACAGGGCACATTTTAACCAGATTTTTAGGTGACGCCGATGCTGCTTCAAGAGGAATGTTGGACAGCTTAAAAACCATTTTAACAACAGGGATAGGTGCATTTTCACTTATTTTCGTAATGTTATATAACTCTTGGCAATTAGCTATAGTTGGTGTTGCAGTACTGGGTTCTTCAGTCATACCAGCTGCTTTAATAAGAAAAAGAATCAAAAGAACATCTAACGCATCGATGAAAGTCGGCGGAAACATAACAACCAACTTCAACGAGACTTGTATCGGAAACAAAATCGTTGCTGCATATAACTTACAAGAGTATCAGAACAACAAGTTTGTAACTCAAATTAAAGAGAACTTTTATCTTGCAATGTCATTGATAAAAAGAACCGGCTTAATGTCGCCAATAATCTATCTTATTGCATCAATAGGTATTGCGATTGTATTTATGTTTGGTAACCACTTGATTATGACAGGACAGCTTACAATCGGTAATTTCGCATCTTTTGTAACATCACTGCTTTTACTTTATAAACCGATTAAAAATCTAGGTGAGACATTCACAAGCGTGCAAGGTGTTTTTGTCTCTGTAGGAAGGGTTTTTGAATTATTTGATATAGTTCCTGAAATTAAAGATAAAGAAAATGCAACTGAAATAAAAGAATTAAATAAAAATATAACATTCAATAATATCGTATTTGAATACGTTAAAGATACTCCTGTGATAAACAATCTTTCTCTGGAAGTTCAAAAGGGGGAAACGATTGCGATAGTCGGAAATTCTGGTGGCGGTAAAACAACATTTGTAAACCTGCTTCCACGCTTTTATGATATTAAGTCTGGGGAAATTAAAATAGATGGAGTCAACATTCAAGAATACACGATAAAATCACTTCGTGACCTGATATCTGTTGTATTTCAGGACAATTTCTTATTCTCAGGAACTCTTAAAGAAAATATCCTTATGGGCAACTTCAATGCGACTGAAAAACAAATTGCACAAGTTGTAGAAAGCGCTCATCTAGATGAGTTTTTAGCAACCTTACCTGATGGTATAGATACGGAGATCGGAGAAAGGGGCACAACCTTATCTGGCGGTCAAAGACAAAGGGTAGCAATAGCAAGAGCGATGATAAAAGATTCTCCAATAGTAATTTTGGATGAAGCCACTTCCGCTCTGGACAATAAATCTGAGGCGATCGTTCAAAAGGCATTAGATAACTTAATGCAAAATAAAACCGTATTTGTTATAGCTCACAGGTTGTCTACAATTAAAAATGCTGATAGAATTGCTGTAATAAACGAAGGTTCTTTAGTTGAGATTGGAACACACGATCAACTAATGGGCATCAAAGACGGCAAATACAAACATCTATATGAAATGCAATTTTCAAAAACTGAAAACGTGTTAGTTTAACAATTATTATTACAATTTTTTAATATTATAGCAATTTATAGAAACTAGTAGATTTAAGTATTATATGCAAGCACTAATTGAAAAAGAAAATAACTTATACAACAAAATATCTAAACCCGATTTTTCAACAAAGACAGGCAGAGAATTTCTGGCGTTTTATCTACAGACTAAGTTTAAACAAATAATTGCTTATGATAAGAAAAATCAAGATCCGATTTTTATCGATATAAAACACGACTTTATAAATAGATTCACGAAAAGAATTATCAATAACCCTGAGAAAAGAATTCTTGTGGGAATTTGCGGGGAATCTGCAAGCGGTAAAACGACAATCTGCAACACAATAAAACATTCTACAGAAAAACTAAATATGCCTGTGGAAATAATAAGCTCTGATAACTATTTTAACGACATCTCGGAGCTTATTCGCGTTCATGGCAGTTTTGACAAACTTTTAGAAAGCGGATATGACATTGATTCGCCTAACAATTT
>JAEZOG010000197.1 GCA_023414155.1 Cyanobacteria bacterium OH_CFB_184
GTATTAGCGGCATTAACTAAATCAATGGCAGCAATGAATTATGACCCGAATGAAACTTCTGTTGTATCAGGAATCGGTTGTTCTAGCAGATTTCCGTTCTTTATGTCAACATATGGCTTTCACACCATCCACGGAAGAGCGCTTCCTGTGGCAATCGGCTTGAAACAAGCCAGAACCGATATAAACGTAATTACTGTTGGCGGCGACGGTGATGGATTAAGCATAGGTGGTAACCACTTTATCCACGCTGCAAGAAAAAATCCTGATATAACATATATAATGATGGATAATGAAATATATGCACTAACAAAGGGGCAATGTTCTCCAACCTCTAGAACAGGTACAGTGACTAAATGTAACCCATATGCTTGGACTGCAGACAGAATAAATCCTGTATTGATGGCATTATCATTCAATGCTTCTTACATCGCAAGAGGTTACTCTGGCGATATTAAACAGCTGGAAGAATTGATTATAGGCGGATTGCAACATAAAGGTTTTGCTTTTATCCATGTTATGTCGCCGTGTGTTCAATACAATAAAGTGAGCTCTTTTGAGAGAATAAAAGAGATTATAAAACATATCCCTGAAGACCATTCTACTGAAGATAGATTAAACGCAATGAAATTTGCATTCAGCGAAGAAGGTTTATACACTGGCTTATTCTACAAAATAGACAAGCCGACATATGAAGAAAGATACGATGACGTTATTGAAACATCTAAAGAAACTCTGCCTGAGGATTTTTCAATAAATGACATAATGAAACAGTTTGTATAAGGTACTTATGGAAAAAACAAAACGCATATCAATAATAATTTTGGCATTAATAGGTTTATTCACAGCTATAAAGCTCACTATGATTTATATTGATGTGAACTTCAATCCATATTCATTACCAAGTTTTTGTTCAGTGAGCGATAAAATAGACTGCGATGGAGTTGCAAAAACTCAATTTTCGCAATTTTTAGGAATACCGCTTGCGGTTTGGGGACTATGCCTATATTTATTCATAATATTTTTATGTTTTGTTGATAAACTTAAAGAGTTCAAATATCTTGGATTCTTAAAAGTATTTAAAAACCCAGCTTCATACATATACTGCATTACTTTATTATCTTTTTTAATATCAATGTTGCTTGCAGCTATTTCAATATTTGAAATCCAAAAAATTTGTATTTTATGTTTTGTAACATACTTACTAGACTTACTGATAGCTCTTTTTGCAAGGTCTTGGGATAAAGATTTATTCTACGATTTCAGAATAAGCATCCAAGATTTTATTGATGCAGTTAAGGTAAAAAAATACGCTATTTCTTTAGCAGCATTAATTCTTATTGCAGCTGCATTTTTGACCTTTACCTCAGCAAGTTACATCTTCACACCTCAGGTTAAAAAGTTTAAATCTATTGAATTCTTTAAAAACCTAAAATCAAACCCTTACAAAGTAAATGGGAATACCCTAGGTGATGATGATGCAAAAATAATAATCCACGAATACATAGACTATAACTGTCCTTCTTGCTACATTTCAAATATTATGTTGCACAGAATAGTAGCTGAACTAGAGGGGATAAAAATTATCCAACACAATTTACCATTGGACAAAGCCTGCAATCCATATGTACCAACACAAATACATGAACATTCTTGTATGCTTGCAAAATACGCTATTGCTGCAAAGAATCAAGGCAAATTTTGGGATATGAACGAGATGCTGTTTGAAAGCACCCCAAAATCAGAAGATGAAGTTTTGAAAGCAGCAAAAAAATTGAGAATCGACACAGTGCAACTTTATGAAGATGCAAATAGTGAAGAAACAAAACAAGAACTATTGTCAGAAATAGAACGATCTCGAGATGAAAACATAATAGGAACACCTACATTAATTATCAATATGCAAAAGCATATTGGGGTTATGCCTTATTATGACTTGAGAGAAAAATTGATAAAAATGGGCGCAACTGAAAGAAAATAAATGAAAAGAGTATTACTACATGCATGCTGTGCCACTTGCGCAGGGTATTGTATTCAAAAGCTGTCAGAGTTGGGATATCAATCGGTGTTGTATTTTTATAACCCCAATATATTTCCGCCTGAAGAATTTATGAAAAGATACAGAGAGTTAAAAAAATACTGCGAAAAGAAAAATATCAGTTTACTGATAGACAAGCAAGACGTAAACGTTTGGTACGATTATATCGATGGGCTAGAAGAAGAACCTGAGAGAGGTAAAAGATGCGACAGATGCTTTGAGCTCAGACTGTTTCAAACAGCAGCAAAGGCAATGAAACTGAATATCCCAAACTTTACGACAACATTGACTGTTAGCCCGCACAAAAATTCTCAGTCTATAATCGAGGTCGGTAACAGAATAGCAGAAAAATTTGAAATAAACTTCCTCGATATAAACTTTAAAAAAGAAAACGGTTTTTCAAAAACAATACAAATAGCAAAAGAAGAGGATTTCTACAGACAAACTTACTGCGGCTGCGAGTATAGTCTTTACCTATAATAGAGTAAAATGTAATTAAATTTATTTGACATTAGAATAGTTAGAAACTATCATTTTTTTATGAAGTACAAAAGTTGTCATTTAATAGAACACGGAATATTTTTTGGACTTAACAAAGTTTCGATTTGTTGTATGTTGCCAAATATATTGAGCTACCAAGTTCCCTTGATAGACAATTATCATGGCGAAAAAATCAACTGGGAAGATATAAAACAAAAAAAAAGAATATACAGAAATATGTTCAAAGAAGGAAAAATCCTCCCTACTTGCGAAGGTTGCTATAATCTTGAAGAACAAGATTGGCCAGACAATGACACAATAGATTGCCTTTTTATATCGCACTGGAGTCATTGCAACTGTAACTGTTCATATTGCTATTTTGACAGAAGAAAAAAGTTTTATAACTCTTACCAAAATTATAAATTATTGCCGATATTGCAAGATATGCAAAAAAACAAAATGATAGGCTCTAATAGTTACGTTTGTTTTGGAGGAGGAGAACCAACTATCCTCGATGAGTTCAAGGATATCTTAGAGCTTTTGTATACTGAGAATTTCAAAACTATTATCATCAACTCTTCAGGCATTTTATATGATAAAGTTCTGGCAAAAGGGATAGAATCTGGAAAGGTTGAGCTGACTGTATCATTAGATTGCGGCGATGCTAAGTTGTTCAAGAAAATTAAACGCATCAATAAATATAATGATGTTGTAAAAAACTTAAAAAAATATGTTGCAAAACAAGGTGAAAATAACCTTGTAAGAGTAAAATACATTATAATTCCAACACTCAACGATACAATAGACGACGTTGAAAAATGGATTAAAACGATTTTTGATATTGGAGTAAAAACAATAATCTTAGATGTAGAAACAGTCTGGTTCAAAAAACATCGCAACAACATTCCAAGACATATTTATGAACTCATTCAATACACACAAAAAAGAGCTGAAGAACTAAACTTAGACCTTCAATACTATAGCCATGCAAGTCAAATTGTTCATGAGCATAAAGAATTAAAGCCGGTATAAACGCACAAGTGAGCACCTTGTTCTGACAATATTTGCTGTAGATTTTTTATATTTATTTGATTAATTTTCAGTCCATTTTTTGCACTTAAAGCTGCTGCTATACCTGCAGCTTGTCCTGTTGCCATACAACAAGGGATTTCTCTTATCATATCAATCAAATCATGTTCAACAGAAATACCCCTTCCTGAGAAAACAACATTATCAAGGCTTTCAGACACTAAACAACCAAAAGGTATTGAGACAGAGGCTCTTCCACTTCCTGTATAATCAGGTGCTCTGCATATTTCATCTTCAAAATCAGTCATTATGTCTTGTTTTAAAAAACGATGAACTCCATTTATTCGTCTTGTTTCTCTAACTCCGATTTGTGCAGCTGTATCGATTAAGTAAGCATTTTCAAAGCCATCTATTTGTTCTCTAAAAACTCTCATAATCTGCTGTATTTGTTTTCTTGCGGTTATTTCAGCAATTGTCAGTTCATCAGCGTTTGTAGCATCAATTTTTTCAACGTGAGAAATATTAAACCAGGCTTCATTGTTGTTTAATGTCGGAAGCCAGCCCCCCATTTTTGTTGAAATGCCGAGGTCATTGAGCAAATTTCTATATAAATCGAAATGTTCATTAATAAACCTTTGAACTTTTTCATTATCAATTCCCCCGACCCTAAATCCAAGAGTAATAGGAAGTATTGATGATTTACCTTCTATCTCAAATGGAATATCGCAAAATTTTGTTAAATCAGCATCACCTGTTGCATCGACAAAAGTTTTCGCCTTTATTATGCGTTTTCCTGACTTCCCATCTATTATAACGGCACTAACTTTATCATCCTTCTTTATCATGCCGCTGACAAAACTATGATAAAAAGGTGTGACACCATTTTCTTCTATAAATAAATCAAAAACATATTTCATAGCTTCTGCATCAAAAAGTACGTGATTACCAATATTTTTAGTCGAACTAATTTGATTTAGTTTGTTTATAGTCTCTTCACAGAAACCTTTTATAATGCGGTTTTTACCATCAGTTAATCCCACAAGCAAAATAACAAGGCCGCCTGTTGCTTGCCCTCCCAGGTAGCCATACCTTTCAACAATAGCAGTCTTTGCTCCCGTTCGAGCAGAACTAACTGCGGCACTAACTCCGGCTGGCCCACCACCAAGAACAACTACATCATAACTGTCAACAACAGGAATTTTACTCTCTGTAACTGTTAAATAATCCATTTTACACGCAAATATTATGTTTACAAAATTATTATGTCATTTTTTTAAAGAAAAGTTTATAAACTAAACAAGGCACATACTTTCTTTTTCTAATATATTGAAGTTCTCGATTTCTTTTATTTTTTCAAAAGCAAAGTCATTATATGGGGTCGGGATATTTAATTTTTTACCAAGTTTAATTATTTCACCTGCAAAAACATCAACCTCAGTTTTAGTTTCATTTACAATATCTTGAAGCATCGATGTTTTTAAATCTGGAGGCATCGAATCTATCAATTCAAAAGCCTGGGGAATAAATTCATCTGTTTGTTTAATACCGATTTGCTGTGCGATTTGAATTGCTTCAGTCATCAATTCAAAAGCAAAATTTCTTACATTTTCGCAAGTCTGAAGCATTCCATAATCAGCCCCATAGACAGCACTAGCTTGATTTAAGCCAATGTTAATTACAAACTTTTTCCACATAGAAGAAGTTATATCTTCAGGAATTTGATAATCAATGCCAGCTTTATCAAAAAGTTCTTTTACAGACAAAACTTTTTTAGAAGATGCATCATTGTCTAAATCCCCAAAAACAATTGTCCCAACTCCATCATGAGTGATTGTTCTTTGTTCTCTTATGCTGGCATGGCCAATAAAATAAGAATTTAAAACTCTGTTCTCACCAAATTTTTCAATTAAAACCTGCTCGCTTGAAATCCCATTTAATAAAGAAAGAATAACAGTATCTTCTTTTAAAAAAGGAACAAGCATATTTATTGAGT
>JAEZOG010000202.1 GCA_023414155.1 Cyanobacteria bacterium OH_CFB_184
TAACAAGGGAAAGAGGTCTCAATGAAAATCGGAGCAGTTGATAATGCAGTTTCTTTTAAAAGAAGTGGAAAAAAGAATGATGAAGGCAAGGTTCATTTTGCACTTATTGAAGATAAAAAGAAAGTTGATCCTAAAAAAATTGCAGTAGCTCTTGCCGCACTCAGTAGTGCTGCAGTTGCTGGAATTATGATTTATAAAGGTAAAAAGGTAGCTTCAATCTCAAATAAAGGTCAAGATGCTGTTAACGACATTGGTAATAAGGTTAATGATGTCATTCAAGAAGCTAAAGTGGACGTCGAAAATATAGTTTTAAAAAATGGTAAAAAACTTACGAAAGAGTCTAAAGACGGTAAAATGGTAAAAGCAATTCTCACTGATGCAAATGATAATCTGATTCATGTTAAAGAATATAAAATTTCCACTGAAGGTCTAAAAACTACGACTGTTAAAAATGCAAAAGGAGTTGTTGTTCAAGAAGTTGAAAGCAATGCTGCAGCAAGGACTGTTAAAATTAAAAAACACGATCCAGAGACTGGCAATTTGATTCAGAAAGATAAAATCAAGATAAATTTGGATAAAACCAAAGAACCTGAAATTGTTTTTGATACGAAAAGAGCAGATATAAAAGTTATTAAATACAACCCGGAATCTGAAGGAAAAGAAGTAATTGAAGTTGTCGATAAGCATATCGATAAACTTGAACCTGTATCAAATTCAGTTTGTGTAAATGTTTTTGATAAAGAAACAAATAAAATAACTGCTAATAAAGTATATGGCGATAATATTAATCAAAAGGTTATATATGATACAGTAAATGAGAATGTTGATTCACTATCTGAAAACTGGTTGAATGCACAAGGTATTCTCCAAGAAAAAAATATAACTAAACAGCCTCTTTTAAATAAGGCTTATGGAAAACAATTGTTTAATACTATGCTTGATTTTAATGTTTAAGTAAATTGATACTAAAAAGAGCTTTTCAATTGAAAAGCTCTTTTTTATTGTTCTTTTTTATTATGAACCTGCAACGATTATAGTAAAGTCACTTTGTACGCAATACATTCTGACAGGGTCGTATACAAATTGAGAATGTTTAACTTCAGGTACTTTCTTTTTCAGCCAATATATAAAGTCGCTAGAAACTGCCGCGTTGTGGCCTATGACTTGCGAGTGAGGCAAGTGAGCTCTTCCTATGCAGTTAACTTCATAGCCGTTTTCTTTTAGTTTGTCTTTTATTTTCATTGCTTCTGTTTCTTTATCAAAAGAATACATGATTCCAGCTACTAATTTAGTTTCGTTAAAGTTTGGTTTTCTTCTGTAAACCATTCTATCTACAACTTCTTGTGTTTTTTCTGGATCAAGAATCCAGTAACTTGTGTAGCCTTTTTTATTTGGTCCTCCGGGTAAAGTCGCAACTTCGACGCTATCAAGGTCTATTCCTCTTGCTAAAGCGGCGTATTGAGACATTTGATACAAGTTCATATCTGTTTTAACGTATGCATTAGCTATTTTTAAGGCTTCAGGAATTCTGGTAATTGCTTCTGGAGTTTGAAGTTTTTCCATCAATGCTTTTAAGAACCATTGTTGGCGCGATGTTCTGCCGATATCGCCTAATCCATCTTTTCTATATCTTAAATAACCTTCTACATCACTTCCGTGTAATACGTGTATACCTTTTGAAAGGTTGATGTGTAAGTTTCCTGCATAGTCGTTATAGTACATATCTTTTTCTATATAAATAGGTACTCCGCCTATTGCATCTACTAGTTTTCTTACACCTTCATTATTTACAAGTACGTAATTGTCAACGTGAATTCCAAGAGTGTCTTCAACTGTTTTCTTTGTTAATTCAATTCCGCCAAGTGCGTGAGCTGCGTTGATTTTTTGAACGCCATGATCACCTGCAAGATATACCTTGCTGTCTCTAGGTATAGAAATAGCATTGATGCTTCTATCTCTTGGATCGATGTTTACAAGAATCATCGTGTCTGATCTTGTTCCTAAAAATGGATCAGAATCTGAGCCGTTGCTGTCGACGCCAACCAGTAATATATTTTGCCTTCTGTTTAAAAATTGAAGGTCAAAATTTTTGTTAGACTTTTTACCGAAACCCAGATTTTCGAAAAATGAAGCCATAGCAGTTTTAGTTTTAACCGCGAATTCATCATCACTATTAAAGAAAGATAACAAAAACGCCCCAATTGAAATACATAATGTTAAAACAACTAGAGCTGATATGGTTTTACCTAAGTTTTTATTTTCTTTTTTGTCGGTTTCATTATATTTTAAAAATATGTTATATTGTTCTTCTTTATTTCTAAATTCTCTCATCAGTGTAAACTTTCAATTTTTCTAGTAATAATATTTTACTTCAAAAAATCTTATTTCAATATAATCTTGCAATATTTTTTACACTCATTTATTTGAATCACGTTTTATTTTGTGTTTTCATAAATGTATGAATTGGAATAGTAAAGAAATAATTGAATCTGCAGAACAAAAAGTAAAAAAATACTTTGAAAAGGTAGATGAAATAAAAGAATATAACCAAGAAAAAGTATTAACTGCTTTTAGAAATAACAAGATTGGCGCAGAACATTTTTCTTCAGTTACAGGCTACGGTCACGATGATCTTGGTCGTGAAGCTTTAGATAATGTGTTCTCAGATATATTTAAGACTGAAAAAGCGGTTGTTAGAACCCAGTTTGTATCAGGAACTCACACTCTTGCTTGTTGTTTATTTGGTAACTTAAGATATGGCGACAAGTTAGTTTCTGTTGCAGGTGCACCTTATGACACTATGGAAGAAGTCATCGGGAAAAGAGGAGATCTGAAAGCCTCATTAATGGGGCACGGCGTTTCTTATGAGGAAATCCCTTTGATTAATAATATGGATGTTGATTTTGAAGCTATTGAAAAAACTATAGATAAAACAGTTTCAATGGTTCTTATACAACGTTCAAGAGGGTACTCCTTGAGAAGATCGTTGAATATAGAAACAATCCAAAAAATTATTAAAATAGTCAAAAAAAATAACCCAGATTGTATTTGTTTTGTTGACAACTGCTATGGTGAGTTCGTTGAACAACTTGAGCCGACAGAGGTTGGGGCGGATATAATTGCGGGTTCTTTGATAAAAAATCCAGGCGGCGGAATCGTCGAGGCTGGTGGATACGTTGCTGGGAAAGCTGAATATGTTGATCAAGCAGCTTACAGACTAACAGCACCTGGAATAGGTTCTGAGGGTGGAGCGATGTTCAACCAAACAAGATTGATGTTTCAAGGTGTTTTTATGGCTCCATCAATTGTTTCTGAGTCTGTAAAAGGAGCAATTTTAGCTGCGCAAGTTTTTGAAGATATCGGCTTTGTCTCTACACCAAAAGCAGAAGAAATAAGAACAGATATCATTCAGACTATTAAGTTTGGCTTGGAAGAGCCGCTTTTGAAGTTCTGCAAAACTCTTCAGAAGTTTTCTCCTGTTGAATCTTACCTGACTCCAATACCTGATGAGGTTCCTGGATATGATGATAAACTTATTATGGCTGGTGGTTCCTTCATTGAAGGTTCTACTATAGAATTGTCAGCAGATGGGCCATTAAGAGAGCCTTTTGCAGCTTATATGCAAGGTGGCTTGAACTATGCTCACGTTAAAATTGCATTAAAAGGAATAGTTGAAGAATTATCCAGATAAAGAGTTTTTCTCTTCTCAATGCTTTATTTTATAAGTTTGTTTGTTTTAGAGTCAAAAAATAAAAGATTATTTGTGTTGATTTTTATTTTCAACTCTTCACATAAAGCCTTTTTAAAAGGAATTTTGGCGCAGCATTTTGCTTCATTTACCTTGAAGTAAACTATTTTTTCGCTGCCGAGCATTTCTGAGATTTCGATTTTTGTTGTAAATGCAAAATTCGGATTGTCAGGATACAATGCTTCTGGTCTGATTCCTATGATTATTTCTTTTTGATTTTGAAGTAGTTGTTTTTGATCTTCATTTAATTCAAACTTATTGTCATTAATAGAAATAAAATTATCTTCGATAGTTGCCTTAATAAAGTTCATGGCTGGAGAACCTAGAAACCCTCCTACAAAAGTATTTGTAGGGTTGTTGTATATGTTCTCAGGAGTGTCGATTTGTTGGATTATACCTTTGTCGATTACAGCAATTCTATCCCCCATTGTAAGAGCTTCTGTCTGGTCGTGAGTTACATAAATAAAAGTAGTTTCAAGCTTTTTATGTAATTTTTTTATTTCAGCTCTCATTTGCACTCTTAATTTTGCATCAAGGTTTGATAAAGGTTCATCCATTAAGAAAACCTTGGGTTCTCTTACAATTGCTCTTCCCAGTGCGACCCTTTGTCTTTGACCGCCTGATAATTGTTTTGGCTTTCTCTCAAGTAATTCAGTCAAATCTAAAGCATCAGCGACTTTTTTAACTTTAATATCGATTTCTTGTTTTGTAAATTTTCTCATTTTTAAAGGGAAAGCAATATTTTCATAAACACTCATATGAGGGTATAGAGCATAGCTTTGAAAAACAAAAGCGATATCTCTATCTTTTGGATGGACATTGTTTACGCAAGTGTCTCCAATATAAATATCACCTTCAGTGATATCTTCAAGCCCGGCTATCATTCTTAAAAGTGTGGATTTTCCGCAACCTGATGAACCTACAAGTACTAAAAATTCTTTGTCTTCAATAGTAAGGCTGACGTTGTCTATTACCTTTTTTTTGTCGTATTTTTTAGAAACATTTTTAAGTTCGACTTTTGCCATTTAACTATACCTTTTGACTATTCTTTTTCTTGAGGCGGGATTATTTGCGGTTCATTCCCTTGAGCGTTCACAGATTGAGAAATCTTTTCAGTTGGTATTATAAAAGAATACTTAGACCCTTTCATTATTTCTGATTCCACCCAGAGAACGCCGTTTAACCCTTGAATTAATTTTTTGCTGTTTCCAAGCATAAGACCTTTTATTAAGTTCTTTTTGACAGCTTTATCGGCTTGAATGTATGGGTCAAAAAGATCTTCAAGCTCATTTGAAGGTATTCCTACACCATTATCTATAATTTCGATTTTGGTGAAAGATTTTTCGCTTATATTATCAGATGAAAGCAGATTTTTTTCTTCTAAAAGTTCTCTTTCCGGAGTTGAAATTTTGATTGTTATGCCGCCCATATCGCAAGAAAGGATGGCATTTTTAATCAGATTTGAGATAATACTTTTTATTGTAGTTTCATCACCGAAACAATTTTTTCTTTCCAAAGACTCTGCATCTATTGTTAATTGAAGATTTTTTTCTTCAAGCAAGTATTTGTGGTCTGTGGCGATTGTGCTTAATGTAGTTGTTATGTCAAAGTTTTTGTAGATATTTTCATATACATTAGCTTCTATTTTTGATAATTCTAAAAGTTGTTCAAACAAAAACAATAGTTCTGAAGAATTTTTATGGATGATGCTTAAGTATTTTTCTTGTTTTTCGTTTATTTCACCGCCCAAACCTTCAAGTATCGCTTGAGAAAATCCAACTACAGAGTGAAGTGGAGCTGTTATGTTATTTGCGATTTTAACAAGAAGCATATTTTTTGAGTGATTTATTTTTTCCTGATCATTTTTCTCATTCAAAAGTTCTTGTATGATGTTGTGAGCTTTTGTTACATCGTTTATAGAAACAATGTAGCTGGCTTCATTGTCAATTTTGTTTGATTTAACTTCAATTATTTTTTCTTCAAAATTCTCTGTTCTGATTTTTAAGATATTTTGAGAAATTTGTGAATTTGAGATTGTCTCAAAGCTCACATTGAAGACTTCAGAAAAATTTCTGTTAAGTATGTTTTTTGAACCCAAAATGTTTTCAGTTTCTTTGTTTGCAAAAGTGATTTCGCCATCGATTCCGACAATTAAAATCGCTTCAGGGCAATAAGAAAGAATTGCATTTTGTTTTGATAAGGATGATTTGAAAAAATTCATAATAAACTCGCCTCTTTAAACATAGTCTATTTTATCACATGATTTTTATTAAAATAACATATATTCAAATGAGAGCGCAGAAAATTATACAAATTTTCTGCGTCCTTGGGGGTTGCTATTTAGTTTTAGTTTAAATAATCTTTTAAATGTTTAAGATCGCTTCGGCTTCTTAGTTTTTTTATTGCAATATTTTCAATTTGCCTGATTCTCTCTTTTGAAAAACCAAGTTGTTTTCCTAGTTGTTCAAGCGTTTTTGGTTTCTCGCCACCTATGCCGAACCTGTGTGTAAGTATTATTCTTTCTTTCTCGTTAAGTTCTTCCAGCAATTTTTCAACATCGCAAGATAGACAACTTTTAAGAGTTTTAGATTCTGGTGACTTATAGCTTTCATCAGAGACGTAATCTTCAAGACTAAGGTTTTCTGCAACAGGAGTATCAAGGCTGATCGGCTCTTTTTGCATAGCCTGATTTATCGCTTCGATTTTTTTAACAGGCATTTTTAGTTTTTCAGATAGTTCTTCAATTGATGGATCTCTGCCTAATTTACAAGCCAAATCTATGATTGCTCTTTTTACTAAACGGATTTTGTCCGCCATATGGACAGGAATTCTTATAGTTCTAGAATTGTTCGCAATTGCTCTTACTATTGTTTGTTTAATCCACCATGTTGCATAGGTACTGAACTTAAACCCTTTTGAATAGTCAAATCGCTCTGCAGCCCTGATAAGTCCTAGGGATCCTTCTTGAACAAGATCCATAAATAATATGCCTTGCCCTACGTATTTTTTAGCTATACTTACAACCAGTCTTAAATTTGCTTGAACCAATTTCTTTTTAGCAATAAGAGCACGCTTTTTATCGCCTTCTTTTATTGCTTGCCCAAGGCTTTGTTCTTCACATGTTTTTAGCAAACGAACCTTGCCGACATCTTTCAAATACATTTGTAATAAATCGTCTTTATAAGCAATCGTGCTAAACGAAACTTCTTCTTTTACTTCTGTCTCTTTTACATCATCATCGTCATCTAAAAGAAAATGTGGAAATTCCTTGTGGATACTGTTCTCAACGTACCCATCAGTAATATGATCTATACTCATACCTCACTCACTCTTTTTATAGTACCGAGTAATTTGACGAAGTTTATAGATTTTTGTTTCCTTTATTTTAATTAATTTATAATTTTGTAAATAAGAGGTGTTTTTTCAGGCTTGGTTTGAGTGAACTCAAATCCTTCTACTACAAGATTTTGAGCTTCATTTAACAATTCTTCTTTGTTAGAATAAATTGTTGCAAACGCTTCACCTTTTTCAACTCTTTCACCATCTTTTTTATTTAGATAAACTCCGACTGAGTAGTCAATTATATCTGTTTTCTTTTCTCTGCCAGCACCTAATATTTTGCAGGCTTTGGCGATTTTTAAAGCGTCAATGTGTTTTACGTAGCCATCATTTTCTGCTTTAACTTCAAGTTTAATACTTGCTTGAGGAAGTCTCTTGTAATCGTTTATTATTTCAGAATCTCCACCTTGAGCTTCGATTATTTCCTTGAATTTTTCTAAAGCTTTACTGCTTGTAATAAGCTCTTTTAAGTATGCTTTGCTCTCTTCGATTGTGTTGAACATTCCTAGTTTTATTAACCCTACACCTGCAAGTTCAAATGTGATTTCTTCAAGATCGTCACACATATTGCCTTTTAGGAATTCAATTACTTCTTCTACTTCAAGTGAGTTTCCGATTGCTCTTCCTAATGGTTGGTCCATAGAACTTATAACCGCACAAATATTTCTGCCTAATTTCTTGCCGATTTGAACCATTATTTCTGATAATTCTTGAGCGTCCTCAGGTGTTTTTATAAAAGCGCCCGAACCATATTTTACGTCTAAAAGAATATGGTTAGCACCAGATGCAATTTTCTTTGATACAACTGATGATGCAATCAAAGGAATGATGTCGACTGTTGAAGTGACGTCTCTTAAGGCGTAGAGTTTTCCGTCTGCCGGCGCTAAAGATAGTGTTTGAGAAGCTATTGCTGCTCCAACTTCTTTTATTTTGTTTTTGAATTCATCAATATCTAAATCAACTTTAAAATTAGGAATTGCTTCTAATTTATCGATTGTACCGCCTGTATGACCCAATCCTCTTCCTGAAAGTTTTGCAATTGGAACACCAGCTGCAGCCATTATTGGAAGGAACATAAGCGTAATTTTATCACCGACTCCACCTGTTGAGTGTTTGTCAACAACATTATCCGAGATGTCAGAAAGATCTAATATTTGTCCTGATTCAACCATATATTTTGTTAACCAGGTTGTTTCATCAATGTTCATACCTTTAAAATAAATCGCCATTAAAAGGGCACTTGTCTGATAGTCATCTATGGTATTGTTCATGATTCCATCAATAAAAAATTTGATTTCTTCTTCGTTTAGCGCGATCCCTTTTTTCTTTTTTTCAATTAAATCAACTATTCTCATATAAACTACCCTTCTAATACATAAGAGAAGCAACAATAAAGTGCTTCTCTTATATCACATCTATAATCTTTTATTTTTTAGGTTGAGCTGTGTTTGCATTTAGATATTGTATAACGTCGTTAGAAATATCAACGCCGCCAGTGAAAATAACTCTGTAATCAAGCACAACATCAATGTTTTTTGCAGCTGCAACAGCTTTTGTCGCGTTCATTATGTTTTTGTATATTTCATCTTCTTTTTGAAGTTTCAATTTTAAAACTTCGTCTTCTTTTGCTTTATATTCTTTTTGGATTTTTTCTTCAAAGTTTTTCTTTTGTATCGGAGAGTCGATAGCTTTGAATTGTTTATCTTTGTCTATAACGTATTGTTGAAGTTCTAAAACTTTGTTATCGATTTCTTTGTAAGAAGTTTTTGCATATGTATATTCAGATTCAATTTTCTTAAAGTTTGCATAAGCAATTGTTTCTGCTTGAGATGCCAAGTTTGTCATAAATATTAGAGATAAAGCAACCAATGCTGTTTTTATAAATTTCATATAACCTCCGACTTTCTGCAAGTTAATAGTAGCAGTTTCTGACGATATTTACAAGTTTTTTTACAATTATAATCTTAATTTAAAAACTGATTTTTGTATTGTCCATGCTACTATAATAATAGATAAAGGAGTCTAATATGCTTATTATAATGAAGCCTGGTGTGCCTCAAATTCAAATAGAAGAAGTCATTTGTTACATAAAGAAAAAAGGTTTTGATGCCCATGTTTCTCAAGGTGAAGTACATACCGTAATAGGAGCAGTTGGTGGTAAACTGATTGATCCTCGTGATATTGAACTTATTGAGGGTGTAAAAGAAGTAATCAGAATTACTTCCAGCTACAAACTTGTTAGCAGGGTTTTTCAGCCTGTAGATTCTGTTGTTGAAGTTAACGGTGTTAAATTCGGAGACGGCCACGTTGGTGTTATTGCCGGTCCTTGTAGTATCGAAAGCTACGAACAGATGGATGCTGTTGCAAAAAAACTCAGCAGCTATGGAGTGAAAATTCTCAGAGGTGGCGCATTCAAACCAAGGACTTCTCCATATGCTTTTCAAGGTCTTGGTGAAGAGGGGCTTAAAATAATAAGAGAAGTCGCTGACAAATGTTCAATGGCTGTAACTTGTGAAATTATGGAAATATCTCAAATACCGTTATTTTTAGAGTATGTTGATGTTCTTCAAGTTGGTGCAAGAAATATGCAGAACTTT
>JAEZOG010000226.1 GCA_023414155.1 Cyanobacteria bacterium OH_CFB_184
CTTCTGTACCTATTGTGTAGTCCCTTTCACCAGAGGCAGAGAGCGCAGCAGAACAATGGAAGAAATTATAAAAGAAGCTCAAAAAGCCTTAGATGCAGGATATAAAGAAATTACCTTACTAGGTCAAAATGTTGACAGTTACGGCAAAGATTTTGATGATAAAAATACTACACTTGCAAACTTATTAAGAGAGCTAAATAAACTTGAGGGTAAGTTCAGAATCAGGTTTGTTACTTCTTACCCAACAGATATAACAGATGACTTAATAGAGGCCGTTGACGAGTGCGAGAAGGTCTGTGAATACTTCCACCTGCCAATGCAGTCAGGAAGCAGTGAAATTCTCAAAGAAATGAACAGAAGATACAATAGAGAAGAATATATTGAAATAGCAAATAAAATCAGAAATAGGTTTAAAGATGTTACTTTAACAAGTGATTTCATAGCAGGGTTCCCGGGAGAAACTGAAGAACAATTCAATGAAACACTCTCTATTATTGATGAACTTGAAATAGACTATTCAAATACAGCAGCATACTCGCCAAGAGAATTTACTAAAGCTGCAAAAATGACTGATAAATTTTTGCCTGAACAAGTAAAAAAAGACAGACTTATATTGTTAAACAATAAAAACAAAGAAGCTTGTTTAAAATCAAATAAGAAATTTGTCGGCAGAGAACTTGAAGTACTGGTTGAATCATTTACAGAAAAAGACGGTGTAAAAACATTCTCTGGTAGAGCAAGAAATAATAAAATTATTCATTTTAAGTCTGAAAGCACTAATATAGGAGACTTTAAAACAGTTAAAGTCAAAAAAGCCCAGACCTGGTGTTTATACGGTGATTTAGTATAAATAAAAAAAAAGACAGATTAATATCTGTCTTTTTAGTTAGTATTTATTATGTTCTAAATTAATGTCTATCAAACATTTGCTTGATACCATCAACTGAGCTTAAAATGCCGGTTGCTTCATAAGGCATATAAACAACTTTGTTGTCTTTGCCTTCTACCATACCTTTTAAGGTATCTAAATATCTAACAGCGATTAGATACTTATCCGGTTGACCGTTTCCTGCAATTGCTTCAATAATTTTTCTGATAGCTTCTTTTTCTGCATCAGCTTCTATTATTCTAGCTTCAGCTTTACCTTCTGCTCTTAAAATTGCTGATTTTTTGTCACCTTCAGCCATATTAATTTGAGATTCTTTTTGTCCTTCTGCTTGTAAAATAGCAGCTCTTTTTAAACCTTCTGCTTCAAGAATAGCTGCACGTCTGTCTCTTTCAGCTTTCATTTGTTTTTCCATCGCTGTTTGAATATCAACAGGAGGAATTACGTCTTGGAGCTCGACTCTGTTAACTTTTACGCCCCATTTGTTTGATGCTTCATCTAATATAGTTCTTAATTTAGCGTTAATTGTATCTCTAGATACCAATGTTTCATCCAAATCAAGTTCACCAATGATGTTTCTAAGAGTTGTCTGAGTTAATTTTTCAATAGCTTCAGGCAAGTTTTGGATTTCATAAACAGCGCTTTTTGGATTAACGATTTGGAAATAAATAAGAGCATTAATTGTAATAGAAACGTTGTCACGAGTAATTACGTTTTGTTTTGGAAAATCATATACGCATTCTCTTAAATCGATTCTCTCTTTTTCTGATATATACGCATAACTTCTACCATCAGGAGTTCTTGTAACTTGTTTCCAGTAAACTCCACGCGGTGCTTCTACTATAGGAATGATAAAATGGATACCTGATTCAAGGACTTTTTCGAACTTTCCTAATCGTTCGATAATAATAACTTCTGCTTGCTTAACAATTTTAAAGCCTTTTATAGCTAAAATAATTGCAAAACCAAGTAGAACTAATGAAATGATAGGCATGTTTTACTCCTCATATTTTTCTACAAACATTATTAAACTTTCATTTTTAACGATTTTAACTTTTGAACCGACGGGAATTACTTCATCATTCATAGAACGAGCATCCCATTCTTCGCCATATATAGCGATTCTACCTGACAGTTCAGTAACTTCATTAACTACAGTTGCAATGTTATTAATATATTTAGCACTGATTCCTGTTTGTTTATCTTTGCCGTTTATTTTTTTTACAAGAAGTGGTCTTAAAAATGCAATTAAAGAGATTGAAATAATCGTAAACATAACTGCTTGTGCAATAAAAGAAAAACCAAAATAACTAAATACTGACACAACTAGTGCCGCAAGAGATAAATTCAAAAAGAATAATGTCGGTGTAAACATTTCTAAAATCAAAAGCACAAATGCGCATATACACCAGATTTGCCAAATTTCCATATTCTGTCTCCATAAGTACCAACTCAATTATAGTAATTTTTAATCACTACGTCAATTGATTAACTCAACATGTAGAATATACTTAACTTAGAAATTTATGATAAAGTTTATTTATGAAAATATATGCTAGACTATTTATTTTAATTTTAATTATAGTAATATTGCTTATTTCTTGTTTCAGAATTGATTCCAAACAAAAGGATACAAGTGAGCAAGAAACTACTGAGCAGTTGGTTCCTGACAAAGAAAAAAGACACGAACAAAAAACTGAAACTATTGATGGAATTGATTATCTTCTATCGGGGAGCAAACCCGGTAAATATGGTGGCAGCCTGGTTACATCTACTATTGGTGAAGGTCCAAAGACCTTTAACCCCTGGGAGTCTAAAGATGCAACTTCCTCTCAGATTGCAGATTTAATGTTCGATTCTTTAATATCAATGGATGTATATACAGGAGAGGTTATACCTAGGCTTGCAAAAGAAATAATTGTTTCTCCAGACAAAAAAACTTACACTATTAAATTAAGAAAAGGCATTAAATGGTCTGATGGTAATGAAATAACAGCTGATGATGTCGTTTTTACTTGGAATGACATTATTTTAGAAGGATTTGGGAACACAAGTACTCGTGATTCAGTGATTATAGATGGTGTTCCACCTAAAATAAAAAGAATAGACAAATATACAGTTGAATTTAATACCTTCAAGCCTTTCGCTCCATTCTTAAGATTATTAAGCGTTCCAATCGCTCCTAAACACGTAGTTGAACCTGCTTTAAAGAAAGGCAACAGATATTTTCAGTCTTTCTGGGGAACAACTACAAAACCAAAAGATATGGTTACAAGTGGTCCATTTATGCTTTCAGAATACGTTCCTGCTCAAAGGGTTGTACTGAAAAGAAACCCTAATTATTATGTAATCGATCAAAATAAAAATAAACTTCCTTACTTAGATAAATACATTTTTCTCATAGTAGGTGATTTAAATAATGAACTCTTAAAATTTGAATCTAAAGAAATAGATATTATTAGCTTAAGAGGCAAAGATGTAGCGCGATTTAAAGAGCTTGAAAAGACATCTGACTATACTATATACAATCTTGGGCCAGATACTGGTACTATGTTTATTACATTCAATTTAAACACACGCAAAAATCCAGCAGGTAAATATTATGTCTCACCTAAAAAACAAAAATGGTTCAATGATTTAAACTTCAGAACTGCAGTAGATTATGCAATAGACAGAGAAAGTATCGTATTTAACATAGCAAACGGTCTTGCTCAGCCGTTGTTCACGGCAGAAGCATTAAATGCTATCTACCTTAATAAATCTCTTGCAAAAGGCCATGATAGAGATTTGGAATACTCTAAAATGCTGCTTAAACAGTCTGGGTTTTATACAGATAAATCAGGCATATTACACGATAAAGAAGGCAATATAGTAGAATTTGACTTGGTCACAAATGCTGGAAACACAGAAAGAGAAGCAATCGGAGTAATGATAAAACAAGATCTTCAAGATCTTGGAATTAAAGTTAACTTTAAACCAATAGAATTTAATTCTCTTGTAAATAAAATCACAAATACTCTTGACTGGGATGCGGTTATTATTGCATTCACAGGAAACGCCCTTGAACCTCACTCTGGAAAAAATGTTTGGTATTCATACGGACCGCTGCATATTTTTAATAAAAGATTTGCCTGCGAAACTGACACAAAAATATTACCTTGGGAAAAAAGACTAAATGAGATTTTTGACGAAGCTGCCTTAAAGCTCGATTTTAAAGACAGAAAAAAATTGTATGATGAATATCAACAAATCGTATATAAGGAAAAACCAATTATATATCTATATTCACCACTTAGAATTACAGCCGTAAGGAAGAAATTTGGAAATATCTATCCTACAGAACTCGGTGGAATTATACACAACCCGGAAGAAATTTATATAATAGATAATTCTAAATAGAAATTATTTCTTTTAAAATGTTCTCTATTTCAGGTGAAATATCTGTAGAAT
>JAEZOG010000237.1 GCA_023414155.1 Cyanobacteria bacterium OH_CFB_184
TGTGTGTTCTGATATGTCCATTAAATTAATTTTATTATTTTTAAATTGACTTGACAGTAACAATGAACCATCATCCTCAAATGAAATGTATCCTTTATCAAATAATGCATCGTGCCAAGCACATAATAAAAAACCATTGTCAATATCTTGTTTTTCAATATCAGTTGAGTCTTTCCAAGGTTTTATATGACTTGCAATGAGCAAATTAGGTTCATCAAGACCGCATAATTTGCAACCTTTATAATTATTAATAAGTCCTTGCCTAAATTCTCCTTGGGTTAATCGCTGTTTGACAATTTGATCTCTTTCGGTTGGTGTAGCTTCTTTTGTTTCTAATGAATATTCATTAATTGTATTTTTAATTCTTCGTTTGTCGTTTTCATCACAAATAATATTAAAGTTGCTCTCAGCTTCAGGATATTGTTCATTTATAGAATGATACTTGCTATTAGCAAAATTATTAATATCAATAATTGAAATTTTTGTATCTTCTATTATTGGGTTAATTATTTGAGTGTTGTTCCCTTTATGAAGCTTTATTTTATCGCTATTTTGATATTTTAATAAAGAATGAAGCATCAAGTGATTTTTGATACCTTTAGAGATTAGTTCGTTTTTAAATATTTCAAACAAGTTTTTAGTATTAAAAACATTTATACCTTGTGAGAATAAGTATATACATCTATTTATAATTTCCTCGACTATTTGCTTATCGTAGTTAAGATTGTCAACATGTATAAATTCTCCAAAATTTGATGCGATTACCTTAGGATGCCCAACAAGTTTTTGATATAATCTTCTGCTTACAGCTTTTTCCTCCGGCATTGCGGTTCTTAAAATTTCGATGTTTTGCTCAAAAAGATCAGTTTTTTTCTGCGGTAAATGAATACCTTCTGGATATAATATTTTAAAAAAATACTCTAACTTTATGTCTTTGTTTACATGCTTATTTTTTGTATCAAGTAAATATTTATTAGATTCTAAAGGTTCTAAAGAAATAAAAGATTTTTTACATAAATTTTCTTTTATAGAAAGTATAATATTAGCCAACTTGTTTTGTGGAAAACTTTTGTATTCTTTTAAAAAAGCTTCTTTGATACTATCCGAAATACAACTATCATAATATGGAATAGATTCCTTAAATTCTTTTACTATCATATTAGACAAATTGTAAAATTTATTCTTATCTTTAAAAATTAAAGAAGTATCAACGTCGATAAATATATTTGGTTCAACACAAATTTTGAACAGAAATAAATATTCATTATTTATTATCTTATGATCTATTATATCAATTTCAGAATTAGATAAATATTCTTCTATGTTATAGAATTTATTGAAATATTTTTTTAATTTAATTTTTGTTCTTTTATCAACTTGGTCAATCCGTTGACGAGATACACCATAACAATTACCAATTTCTTCAAAAGTAAGATTCTTTTTAGAAGGACTTTTGATTCTTACCTCATAGACATCCCTCTCCATTTCAGTACAGGAAGAGAAAAAACAATGTTCAATCTGCAGAAGAACTTCCTTAATTTTTGTTTCATGCAACACTTCTGGAATTGTATTTGTGTCAATATTTATCAACTTATTATCCACAACAAAATTCTTTCTGAAATTACAAACTTATTTACAACTACCATACAAAATAGCTTAACTTTTAATATTAATTATAGTTGAGTATAATTCCAACTCCTATCTCAGAACAATTGTATCATATTTATCCATTATTTGATAAGGGAAAAATGACAAAAAATTCGTTTTGAATTGAAACTCATTTTTTAAATCTATAAAAAGTTAAAATTCTAAGTGAAATTTGTTCGTACTATAGGCTTATTTAATCATAGCTTCTATAACTTTGTATATTTGCTTTAATTTTTCAGAATTAATTTTAGAAAGTATTCCGTTTATTTCTTCAACTAATTCAGCATCACTTTTTAAGTGTGAAGTTTCAAATAAATCTTTTATCTCCACCCCAAGAGTATTCGCTATTTTTTGCAAATGTTCATCTTTAGGAAAATGAAAACCAGACTCTATCTTACTAACGCTTCTAGGTTCTATACCTATATTCTCTGCCAATTGAGATTGTTTTAACCCTTTTGCCTGTCTAAGTTCTTTTATTCTTTGTCCTAATAATTTTCTAGTTGTGCTCACGGATATCTCCTTGCCCTTTAGGATACACTCTCTTTTAAGATTCATAAATTCCGTAGCACATCACTTGATTTATATTTTGATGTGGTAACATGATACATATATTGCCTTTTTATTATCTGGCACAACATCAAACATGGATTCAGATGTGGACAAACAACAGTTAAGTATGAAAAATGAAATAAACTTAAGATGATAAAACACAGAAAAACACTTTCTCTTGATATATTACTCCCTCACCGCATAGGTGATTGCCTGCTGACAATACCTGCAATTATGTGTCTAAAAGAATTGAACCAGAAACATAATCAAAATCAGATAAAAATACGACTGGTCTGTGGTGAAACAATGTTCCCATTAGTAAAAAAGTTGGATATAGCAGAGTCTGTAAAATTAACATACGGATTAAAGCTCAAATCTTGGATATCCCCGAGCGATAAAGCGTTTTTTTATTTGATGTCATCTAAAACCATAGGTTTTAAAGCAAAAGAAAGCTATGGACAAAATAACAAACGCAAAAAGTATTTAAATTTCGATGTTGATATACCTTATCTAATAGAAATAGATACAAAATTATTTCCTGACGAAAAACTGCTTGAGCATCTGAAAAAGAAGTACGATTTATCTAATGTTGCAATTAACAATTTTGCTCTTTGCCTGAGTTTAGGCTACACATCTGAACAAATTCAACAAGTTTTGCCTACTGTTTTTAAAGAGCTTTCCTGCAAACAAACAAAAACAAAAAATAATTACTTAGTATGCTGCATGGAAGCTGGGTACGGTAAAAAAAGAGTGGCAAATAGAAGGTGGAATTCAGAAGATTTTATGTTGTTATCAGAATTTATTTATTCAGAGTACAAATTGTCTACTGTTTTTATTGGGATGGACAAAGAACCACATATTCCTAGTAAACCATACCTAATTGATTGTAGGCAAAAGTCTTCCATAAATAACTTAGAAAAAACTATTAAAAATTCAGTTGGTTACTACGGAAACGATACGGGACCTTTACACTTGGCGAACTTCTTAAACAAACCAACTTGTGGAATATACACAACGGTTACACCAGAAGCTTATGGACCCATTCTTTCAAACAACAATTATCCTATTTGTAATCCCAAAAGTATTGATGAAGTAAAGTACACTATTAAACAAATGATTGAAGCAAGAATAATTATTGATGAAGTGATAGTATAAATTTATTCGCCTATTGCCATAGATAAACAAGCCTTTAATTTCTGATTAAGTTCTTCTAAAACACATTTATCACCTAGATTATTAGTCGTTTTTTCATCAAAACTATTTTGCCAAGCTTGTTGCTCTGGACTAATCAGATCCTTCTTCTGCTGTCTAGCTACTTTCAAACTTTCTTTTTCTCGCTCAATTTCTCTATTCAAGTAATCGAGCTGTTGACGATGTCTGTCTTGTTCTAAATCCTTATCCTTTAGCAATCTCTCTAATCTTGAGTTTTTCATTGATTCTCCTTTTTTATTTTAATATAAGGATACTGTATCTATTTTTCTTGTTTTTAATGCTGGAAGTCATTGTAAGACAAGTTCTTTGATTAATAACATGGTTATCCTTTCTATTATTTTGCACTAATTTAAATTGGGAATACGGAGGCATTCCCAATTTAACGTTTTTATAGAGACAGTATATTTATATACAAAATAATAAAAAGTATAAGGCTATTGATGGTAGCAATGGCAAATAAGATGCCCCTCATTCTGAGGGGCACCAACTACGTATTCATTTTTCTTGTCATCTCTGCTAATAACTGCTTATTCTCTGAAAAATATGGACTTAAGATAAACTCTCGCTTAACTAAAGATTTTATTTTTCTCATTACATATGCATACTTACTGCCTACACTGAAGAAGTTACCAGTAGAAATAAACATACTAATTGCGTACATGTCTCCATCAAACTTCTCTATCAAAGACCTTAATCCAAGTTCCTGAATATAACTAGACCATCGCTGCTTTCTCACACTACTTCACCTACCTCATCAACTAGAGCATTATATACACTTACTACAGGCACTATCTCAGCATTTAATATACTAGTTAATTTATTATCTGAAATACCAAATGATTTAAGGATATTCTGCTTACCGTTAATTTCTAATTCAAATCTTAAAACTCTTTTGAAACCACCTAGTATATCTAAGGAAGAGATCTCCATTAGCTGTTTATTGTAAAGCTTATTCCTTTTAAGTTCCTCATACTTAGAATAACAGGATAATCTTTGCGGATTACTCACAGTTCTTTTACTTATAACGATACCGCTTTTGTATTTATCTACTTGTACTTTCTTACTATTAAGAGAATAAACATGCTTTAAAAAGTTTAAATATTCTACTGCGTCTTTTTCTACTTTTATATCCTTAGTTGAATGAACAAGAGATATAGTAGCATCCTGAATAAAGCAGTCTGGATCGATATCTACTACCTTAAAGAAGTTTAAATGATCAATATATTGATAGATAGAATTTTTACTTATCAATTCCGAGTACATATCAGGTTGAAACTTCCCTGTGATATCGAAGCTGATTATACCTCGATCTGCTTTTATTGAAAAATCACCCAAACCGATAATCTTTTCAATCACATTCTTTTTTAACCTGTATGTTTGATAATATGTGTAATCAGCGTTGCCTGCATCAGCAGATTGCTGCACATCAAAATATCTTAAAGATATATCTTTCAATGAATCTATGGTTGTTGTCCCTTTGATCCTATCAAACTTATTTAGAAGCATGGCTTAACTCCTGTGAATAAAATGAATATTCACTTTCATCCATAGATATAAGACAAGGTACTTTCAATTTAGCTAACGTCTCTTCTAGACGTAATTTTTCTTCCTTTAATCTACTATTTTCTGCTTCCAGCTCTTTTTTCTCGGTCATTAATGTTTTAATGACATATTTCTGTTGTCTAAGATTAATCCTAAGCTGTTCAGAACTATTTTCACCTGTTGGGGATGGACGCATTACGAAACTGTCTTGTCTCTGCATAAGTGCATCACGAACATTTTTGGCTCTATGCTCTAATATATCATTTATAACAGCAGCCTGCAATTCTGCATCCTTAATCCTTGATAATTCTAAAAGTAATACTTTTTTATTTTCCAAAAATGTTCCAAGTATCATTTTTTTGTTTGCATCGTGTATACCTTCTGCAATTTGGATTTCTTGCTGTATAGTTCTCGGAGACTGATTAGTCCGAGTTGCCATATCTTCCGAAAACGGAATAAATCTTTTATCAAACGAAATAATTTCGTTTTCTTTTTCTTTTTTAAATTTAGGATCATCTTCTGGTAAATCGTTTTCTGCATTTAATCCCTTAAGACTTTCCCAAAGTTTTTTTCTTTTCTTCAATAGATCTGCCCTTTTTAGAGTTGACAACTCTTCTTTTATAAAAGATTCATCGATTTTCACCATTTCTATAAAGTCTTCATTTTCCGAAATAAATTCTATTGCAAAGATCAGATCAATTCCTGATCTAACTGCCGCAGCAACTCTTTTATGCCCAAATAGAACATCATACTTTGCGTTTTTCTTAGATTTTACAATTCCTACAGGTTGAATTTGTCCACAGATGTTATAACTATCAACAAAACCAGGCATTAGTTGTCCCATTCCAGCCTTTGTTTTATAATTTAATTTGCTTGGTTGTATCATTAAATGCCTTTGTTTTACAGCCCTGTTCTGCTCTACAATTAACCTAGTAGATTCAACGTAGATTTTTGACTCGTTTTCAACGTCATTTATTGAAACAAATTTGTTATTATTTATTTTTTTCATATTATTTTCCTTTCTCATTTTTAACTGTTTATATTGGTTGGCAATAAGGTTTCTAAAACCAATTTAATTTGCCAATAAGAGGATTGGCACCAAAACCCCTCAATTAAGTACAACTTTATAATTTATTGCATAATTTCAACGTCTTGCCTTGACTTTAAACTCTATTTAATTTTCAATGTACAATTTTCACACTTCAAGTAAGCCCTTATAGAGCCATTCTCAGTACTTTGGGTTTTAATATACGATTATTTGTTTCTCTTTTTTAACGGGGCACCATCTAAGAGCCATTTTTCAACATTTTTACCGACGAAGCGTTTACAACGACCAATCGATACTACTAGATTATATTTTTCAGGCAGCTGAGAGTAGTGCAAGTAGCTGTATAAAGTCTGTTCTTTCATCTTAAACTTTGCAGCTAATTCTTTTGCCGTATATAAGTCATCTAATATCTGATTCATTTACCCTAATGCTCCTTTATCCATATATACATTATACACAAAATAAAGCCGAAAATTAACTTAGACTAAGGCTTTGCCAGTTACCCAGACAAAAAGCAAACAAAAAACAAGTAGATGTGGCAACAATAAAACAGATAAATGCCAAATTTATTGTTACTATTTAAGAAATTATTTGAATGCAATCTAGCTTACTAAGAATCTTCTACCCCAAATATCTTGCAGATATTGAATTCTGCTTGTTTCCTTAAACCAGATTTTACATTTGCACATAATTCATAAGAAATATTTTTAGATGATCTTCCTTTTAGTTTTTGTCTCTTATATTTTTGTACTATTGACTTGAAAGTACAATTCGAAGAACTAGCAAATATTCTTAATAAACTATCGCACTCTTCACAAATAAAATGTTTCGAATTTTTAGGCAAAGTTGCCATTGCATAACTTCTATCACATATTTTGCAAGTCGCACTTTTCTTAGGCCTTCTTAGGCAACCTGCAATTTTTTTATATAAATTACATATCTTAGCTGTTGTCTGGTTTTCTTGCTCATACTTAAAATCATAAACAAAAGACACTTGTTCTTTATTTTTTTCACAGCACCTGTTAAGATTTACTTGATTTTTTTTGAAATATAAATAATATTCCTTTTTTGCACCTAAGTAGTTTGATAAGGATGTTATGATTATTTTATAAGGGATATTTTTTCGAACAGGCTCTAATGGAGTTATTTCCATTAAACACCCATTTTGAGCCATTATTTGCAACAATTTTGCAAATAAGCCCGATTGACCAAGAAGAGATAAATTCTTTTGGTCTATAAAGTTCACTTGCACTAATGAATAATATATTTTTATAAGTTCATTCGTCAGAAGCAATGTCCTGTTCTTTAACTCAGGATCTTCTTTAGCCACATAATAGCTACTAACAAGCTCTAAAAAAAGCATGTTTGGGTTGCCAAACCCAAGATCAAACTCTTTCATAGTTTTCATTTTTAAAATCATCTCAGGAAAACAATCATTATTTGCAAGAAACTTTATTAATTCAATAGTTTTATCTTTCTTCAAAGTTTCCGCAAAAGACCCTTGTAAATGGTTAATCTCAGATGACATAGTAGTACCCTCACTTTATTCCCATTATACAATAAAACCTTCGACTATATTTTGACGACCCCTACATAAATTGACTGAACTTTTTGCACTTTGATCAAACTTGCAAAATTGCCAAAACGCAAGCCCAGTCAATATCAGTAAAACCTTACTGCCACTAAGTTTTGCGTTGCCAAGGAAGGGGTCGCGAGTTCGAGCCTCGTCTCCCGCTAATAAAAAAGACTTGCTTAAGGCAGGTCTTTTTTATTGCAAAATAATATAATATAAAGTAAACAACCAATCAAAACGCTTGAATTATCTTGGATAGCATTTTAGACATTCACCGTTTATACCTATATTCTCAACGGTTTTACAATTACTTTTCATCCAATCTTTTGCGTCTTTAATCTCAACTTCATCTTGCAAAAAACCATACAGATAGAAATATACTATTTTATCTTTGGGCAATCTTGCAATCGCCTGCTTATGGCGAGTAACGTCACTATATATAATTTTTTCATCCGGAATTCTCATATTTTCGTTATAAGTCCTGAATGCCGGCATCTCAAAAGCTGAAATGTAAATTATTTCATTATCTTTCAGACCCTTATCGTACATGGTTTGGTGAAACTGTCTTATGTGGTTATATAAAAATGAGTGCTCACCTGTCAAAACACCTTTACAAAAACCTAAAACATTTGAACTAAAAAGATATATACCAAAGATTAAAAAGACAAAAACCTGAAAAATCTTGTTTTCTGCAAGCTTTGATTCTAACGGTTGAACCATTATCAACACAAACATCGGCAGTAAAAACAATATCATTCTGTGTGCAAATGGACAAATATGCAGTGCTCCTGCAATAAGAGCCAAAACTACAGGCATGGTTAATATAGACGCTTTAAAAAGATTATTCCTAAAAGCAAATATAAAACCTGCTAAAAGGATAAGGCTTACGAGAATAACTATAAAAAGAGAAGTTGGAATCTGATGTTTATATCCATCAAATAAGTATGCGATAACTTCTGTATTGTAGTGCTCATATTTCAGTGGCAAAAAGCCATACACCGTTCCCCAATAGAACTTTTTATATTCTAACGTATTATCAAGGAAAAACATTTTATACATGTGTAAAATAAAATATGCCAGATAATTTATGAAATTTATCACTACAAAAAGTGAATAATTTATCGTCTGGTTTCTATTTTTTTCTTTTATTATTTTTATCAAAAAGACAATACAAATTCCGCCTAAAGTATAAACAAACGGGTACGATAACCAAATCCCTAAAGAAGATAACAGTCCTAAAATCAAGATTTGTTTTTTACTGAGTTCAGCTAGTTTCAAAGAAAAAACAAGCAACAACGCCAATACCGAAAGAAAAACATCACTGCTGTATGGCTTTAAAACCTGAGCTTGGAAAATTAAAATAGGAGAAAGTGCAAATAACAAAGTTGCCATAAAAATTGACGAAAAATTGTTTAATATTTTAAAACTCAAAAAAGCAAA
>JAEZOG010000068.1 GCA_023414155.1 Cyanobacteria bacterium OH_CFB_184
CTGCTTGCAGCGAAACAAACAGGTTGAAGAAATAATATAATTAGTAATGAAATTAAAATTCTCATAATTATATAATAATTTATTTATTCATAAAGTAAACATACATAAATAGTATAAATAAGTTGAAAATACGATAATTTTCTTCTATTATGTTTATAAACGGGACGTAGCGCAGCTTGGTAGCGCACTACCTTGGGGTGGTAGGGGTCGCAGGTTCAAATCCTGTCGTTCCGACCAAACAAAAATGGAGCTATTGATAGCTCCATTTTTGTTTTCTATTTTCAAAATTTATTTTCACAAAAATGACCTATCGAATTTGTATAAGGTCATTATTATATTCCTCCTTATTTTTATCTTTTTTATTTGAATTAACTATATTTAGCAAAATAAATAACAACTATAAAAAAAGTACAAAAAAGTGATATAAAAATTTTATACTTATTCTTATAAACTTTATCTAAATAAAGGTAATTAAGCGTAAATAAAATTATTTCTGTAACCATTGTAAAAAAGAAAAAGGGATTAGATAACAACGCACCTTCGTAACGAGAAAACAAACCAAGAACAAATCCAACAAACCACGATAAAAAAGCAGATCCGCAAAAAATTAACAAATACAAAGTAAAAATAATAAACTTTTTTATAATCTCAAATGTATATTTTTTATTATTTTCCATTTAAATAAATCCTTATCCTTTTTAGCTAGTAATATTGTATCTGTTTGTCGGGCAATCCTAGTGGTATCATATGTGTTAACTTAAGTATTACTCCAAGACAAACATCATTTATCATAAAAGCTTCAACTTCATCCTTTTTTTGTGAAGTAAAATCGAACACTATTCTATACGTCATATCAGGTTTTACATTACTATCTTTTGGTTTTTGTCTCCATAACTTAAAATCAATAGAATGATTAAAAAATGGATAAAATTTATACGGAGTAGCTAATTCCGGGACAAACACATATCCTTTGGTGTATGGTGATGCATTGTTACATCCTGCTGGCACTCCACAAGACTGTCCTTTATGTATACAATCATTAAATTCATATATTCGTTTAGAGATATTATCATTTTTGTCTAAAAAATAAGTCTTACCCTTTGGATACATTTTTCCGTATTTATAACCGAAATCCTGTGCATTTATAGTTTCAATATAGTAATTAGCAGCTAAAAGCTGTAAGTTACTGTAGTACGTTGTAATAAGTTTTTCCTTAGGTGAATATGTAATTCTATAAGGAATAACCCAAGCAAGGGTTCCATAACATCTGCTCAGATCTCTTCTGTTGGGAGAATAGTGACTTAGTCCGATAAGCATAGCAGGATTATCTATAAAACGACTCTCTTCAGACCATCCTTTCGTTTCAACCTATTTCAAACCTGCATAACATACTTCTGTAAAAATGCTTCGCCAAGGAAGTCTGTCTTGTATTTGTCCAAAAACTTCTTCACTCGGCTCATAATCTTTTGATTTAAAGATTGATTTTGACACATAATATTTACGGATTTTATATATTTCAGCTTTTGTTTTACCACTGAAATTTCTCATTCCGTTTACTTTGATTTCTATAAGATCATCATTTGCTTGATTTTTTGCACACCCTGTTAATGAAAAAATTGTCATAATCAATGCAAAAAATACTACATATACATTCAATTTCATATGTATTAATCAACTTTCATCGTAAAATTATAATTTTGATTTGCTTTCATTTTTATCCATTCTAGCATATTTGCCAACAAAAGATATGTATTTTAGCAATGAGACTTTAATTTTTCTTGTTATTGATTTATTAGTTTAAAAATTTGCATTTGAGGATAATAATAGGTAGTATAATATTTGTCAATATTTTCCAATAGGAGATAAAATGATAAATATAGTTATTCCAATGGCAGGATTCGGGCAAAGATTTGTAGATGCGGGGTATTCTACACCTAAACCATTTATAAAAATTGATAATAAGATGATGATTGAGCGAGTCTTAGAGAGTTTTTCTCAGCTTGAAGCTAAAATTAATATTATAATTAGGGATACTCTTTTAGATCAGTGTTTAAGCGAAATAAATTATCTCAAGAATAAATATGCTAATCTTAGCTTTTCTATATTACAAAACCCCACTCTAGGAGCTTCTTGTACAGTTTTGTCTCTTCATCGATATATCAATACAGAAGAGCCACTTTTAATAGCAGATTGTGATAATATTTTTGATGCTTCAGAATTAAAATCTTGCCTTTCTTCTTTAAAAACTTCTAACTATGACGCAGGACTTGTGGTTTTTGAGTCTTGCGATCCAAAGTATTCTTACGTTAAGTTAGAAAATGACTTGGTCGTTCAAACAAAAGAAAAAGAAGTTATATCAAATTTAGCAATTACTGGGCTTTATTATTTTCAAAAAGGAAAATATTTTGTTGAAAATTGTATTGATATGATTGTAGAGAATAAATCTCAAAAAGGTGAGTTTTATGTTTCCGGCGTTTATAATAATTTAATCTCAAATTCTTATAAGGTTGGAGCTGTAACGATAGATAACAGCAAATGGTACTGTGTAGGGACTCCTGAAGATTTGAAAACAAAATATAGCGCTGAAATTAAAGCTTTATAATCTGCAGCTGGTTTAAAAAAATATCCCTGCTAAAATAAAAATATACTAGCAGGAAGATTATGTTAAAAAAGATATTTTCATTAATTTTAGGATTTATAATTTTAATCATTATTCAATATGTGTCTAATTTTTTGATAAAAATAACGCATATTCCTTTCCCTTCTCCTTTATTAGGAATGATAGTTTTAGCATCGCTTTTGTATTTTAAAATACTTCCAGAAACACTAATAAAAGACATCTCGGACTTATTGTTAAAGAATATGTCATTGTTTTTTGTCCCTTTGTTTGTAGGGATTATGGTGTATGTTCCGTTGATAAAAAATAGTGTTTTTCAAATATTAGGAATTATTTTGGTAACGACATTTTTGACGATGATCGTTACTGCATTTGCAGTTGAAAAAATAATTCATTTAACAAAAAAGGTGCAAGTTGATGATTAGCATTCTTGGACTTATTTTGACATTAGTTGTATATATTGTTTCTTTAAAAATTAAAAGAATTAGTATCTTAAAAAAATTGCCCCCAATAATTTTTTCTGGAGTGGTATTAATTATACTTTTAAAAATGTTTAACTATGAATATTCTGATTACAACCAAAGTGCCTGTTTAATTACTAGCCTGTTAGGTCCAGCTACAGTTGCTTTGGCGTATCCGCTGTACAAAAATATAGATATTTTGACAAAGCATAAGCGTGCGATTTGGTTTGGGTTTCTTTTTGCAACTGTAGTTGCAGTGATTTCAACTTATTTAGCAGGTGTTTGTTTAAATGTTGATCACAAAGTAATTGTTTCTATGGTGCCAAAATCAGTTACAACTCCTATTGCCCTTGAGATATCTAAAACTATAGGCGGTATACCTGAGTTGACAGCTTGTGTTGTGATTTTGACTGGGATTGTTGGCGGATTGTCAGCTCATAAAGTGTTAAATTTTTTAAAAATAAAAAATGATATAGCCATAGGACTTTCTATTGGTGCATCAAGCCATGTGCTAGGCACTTCAAGATGTTTAGAAAAAAACAAAGATAAACAAGCCGCTATAAGTACACTGGCTTTGATAATAGTTGGCTTATTCACCGCAATAATTGCACCAATTTTTCTATATTTTATTCATTTAGCCGGTTAAATCATGTTAATTTCTTGATTTGCAAATAGTCGCATTGTACAATTTTGTTGTTATGTTATTTGTTTCACCGATATTTTTATTTATATTTATTCCAATATTTTTTGCGCTTTATTTTTTATTGCCTAATAAATGTAAAAATGCGGTTTTGCTGATTGGCAGCGTTCTGTTTTATGCTTGGGGTGAACCAAGTTTCGTTTTTGTAGTTCTCTTATCAGCTTTTTTAGACTGGATACTAT
>JAEZOG010000075.1 GCA_023414155.1 Cyanobacteria bacterium OH_CFB_184
CTCTGGCGCAAGAGGAAAAGCAGGCGGAGTAAAACTTGCTAAAACAAAAGAAGATGCTTTAAAAATTGCAAATGAAATCTTAGGAATGGAGTTAAAATCATCTCAAGCAGGTACAAAAACGGTTCACAAAATTCTTATTGAAGAAGCGGTTGATATAGATAAAGAGCTTTATTTAAGCTTAACTTTTGACAGAAAAAATGAATGTATCGCCTTGATATTATCGTCTGAAGGTGGAATGGACATTGAAGAAGTTGCAAAAAATAATCCTGATGCGATTTTGACACAAAATCTTTTTCCCAATCAAGAACTTGAGGTTGACAAACTGGTCTCTAGGCTGGGTTTTTGTGAATACATTTCTTCTCAGATTGAAGATGTTATCAAAAAGCTTTATAAATTATACATAGAAAAAGATGCAAGTCTGGTTGAAATAAATCCATTAGTAGTGACAAAACAGGGCAGTGTTATTGCTATTGATGCAAAAATGGATTTTGATGACAATGCTTTATTTCGTCATCCAGAAATCCTTGAACTCAAGGATGAATTAGAAGAAAATCCATTGGATCTTGAAGCTCAAAAGTTCGACTTAAACTATATAAAACTCGATGGTACAATCGGTTGTATGGTCAATGGTGCCGGTCTTGCGATGGCAACTATGGATGTAATTAAGCTTGCAGGAAAAGATGCAGCTAACTTCTTGGATGTAGGTGGCGGAGCAAGCAGCGATAAGATTGAAAAAGCTTTTAAGATATTAGTTTCTGATAAAAACGTAAAAGCTGTATTTATAAATATATTTGGTGGGATTTTAAGATGCGATATTTTAGCAGAAGGTTTAACTAACGCGGCAAGAAATCTTAATTTATCACTGCCATTGATTGTAAGAATGGAAGGTACAAACAAAGAAGCAGGAGCTAAACTTCTTGCAGAGTCGGGTTTGAAGTTTTCAGTTGTAAATGACTTAAATGACGCAATAAAAGTAATTAAGGAATTATAATAATGTCTATATTTATAAACAAAGATACTAAGGTTATAGTTCAAGGGATTACAGGCAAAGAAGGCTCTTTTCATACTCAGTCTTGTATTGAATACGGCACAAAAATTTTAGGAGGGGTGACTCCAAATAAAGGTGGAACAGAAATTTTTGGACTACCTGTTTTTAATACTGTAGAAGAGGCAACAGCGGCATTGAAACCTGATGCTACGATGATATTTGTTCCTCCAAGATTTGCAGCAAATGCAATAATAGATGCTGCTAAAGCTGGTATAAAACTTATAGTTTGTATCACAGAGGGTATTCCAGTATTAGATATGATAAAAGCAAAAAAAGCTGTTGAAGCAGCAGGAGTCAGATTAATTGGACCTAATTGCCCTGGTATAATTACTCCTGGAGAATCTAAAATCGGCATTATGCCATCAGTAATTCACAAAAAAGGAAACGTCGGAGTAGTTTCAAGAAGCGGAACTTTAACATATGAAGCTGTATATCAGTTAACACAATTGGGAATAGGACAGTCAACTTGTATCGGTATCGGTGGAGATTCAGTAATCGGAACAACATTTATCGATTGTTTAAAGGCTTTTCAAGATGACCCTGAAACTGAGGCTATTTGTATGATTGGTGAAATCGGAGGCAGTGCAGAAGAAGAAGCGGCTGAGTTTATTAAATCATATGTTAAAAAGCCTGTTGTAAGCTTTATTGCTGGTTTAAGCGCCCCAAAAGGGAAAAGAATGGGTCATGCCGGCGCTATCATCTCTGGAGGGAAAGGCACTGCGCAGAGTAAGATGGCAGCATTAGAGTCAGCAGATGTTATAGTTTGCAAAAATCCAGCTGATTTAGGGGTCACTATTCAAAAACTGTTAGAAAAGTAAATTTATAATATAATATAAAAAAATAATGTAGAGGAATTTATAAAAATGAATAAATCGCAAAGACAAAAAGCTGAAGAGCAAGATCATATAAAAAGAAGAAGCAATTTTGATGCTGTAGAATACAATTTGACGCCTGAACAGGCAAAAATTGAGGCAGAGAGATGCTTAAACTGCAAAAACGCAAGATGTATTGCAGGCTGCCCAGTTAATATCAATATTCCTAAGTTCATTGATGCAATTAAAAACGATAATTTAGATCAAGCAGGAGATGTAATCAGGGAAACAAGTTTACTTCCTTCAGTATGTGGAAGAGTTTGTCCTCAGGAAAGACAATGCGAAGGCAAATGCGTTCTTGGTATAAAATCTGAACCTATTGCTATTGGAGCATTAGAAAGATATGTTGGAGATAATACTTCTGCAAAAACAAATAAAATAGTTCCTACAGGCAAAAAAGTAGCCGTTATCGGTTCAGGATGCGCTGGAATTACTGCTGCAGCTGATTTAAGACAACTTGGTCATGAAGTAACTGTATTTGAAGCATTGCACGAATTAGGCGGGGTATTAAGATATGGTATACCTCCTTTTAGGCTTCCAAGAACAGTTTTAGACAGAGAAATCGAGTCTTTAAAAAGTATTGGAGTGAACTTTGAAACTAACGTAGTAGTCGGTAAATCTATTACTTTAAAACAATTAAAAGAAGATGGATTTGATGCGATTTTCATTTCTTCAGGAGCTGGCTTACCTAAGATGCTTGGCGTAGCCGGTGAAAATTTAAACGGTGTATATTCTGCAAATGAATTTTTAACAAGAGTAAACTTGATGCACGCACACAAAGATGAAACTCCAACTCCAATCAAAGTCGGCAAAAAAGTTGCTGTTATCGGTGGTGGAAACGTTGCTATGGACGCGGCTAGAGTTGCAGTAAGAGTCGGTTTTGATCAAGTTTATATAGTATATAGAAGAACTGAAGCTGAACTTCCTGCAAGACTGGAAGAAATCAGACACGCAAAAGAAGAAGGCGTTATCTTTAAGTTTTTACATAATCCTACTGAAATTCTTGGCAAAGACGGATATGTTACAAGCATGAATTTAGACATTATGGAACTAGGTGAACCTGATGAATCAGGTAGAAGAAGACCTGTATCAACTGGTAAAACTGAATTGATGGACGTTGATACTGTTATTGTTGCACTTGGTACAGGACCAAATCCAATTATCCAAGATTCAGCTACTTCTGAAAATTTAAGCCTGGAAACTAACAAATGGGGCTACATAGTTATAGATGCAGAAACAGGTAGAACTTCTATCGAAGGTGTTTTTGCTGGTGGCGACGTTGCACCAAGCGGAGAATCAAATGCTATAAACGCAATGGGAGCAGGAAAAAAAGCAGCTAAGGCGATTGATGAATATTTGAAAAAATAATTTCAATAAAGATTGAATCAATTGATTTTATTAAAAGGGATGATAATTATTCATCCCTTTTTTGTTGGTATTCTTTGTTTTTTGCAATAGCAGATTCTATATTATAGACTATGTTGTGCCTGTCTATAAACTTGTTTATACCTAGTTTTACTAGCTTTGCCGTTAATCTTTTATTGTTTAGTATAAGGATTACTGATATTTTTCTGTCTTTAAGCCTTGCAATAATGTCTTCAAGTGCAAATACAGCAGAAATATCCATAGATTTTATTTTAGAACAATCAATTATTATAGAGTCTTTTTCTGAATAATTTTCAATACTAGAAATTACTCTTGATGCTGACCCGAAGAAGAAAATCCCATCTATGCTTATAATTGTAGTTGAGTTATCCAGGTATTTATCATCTATATCTGTATCTTCGCCATTTATTTCTTTGACGTTTACTTTCAATTGTTTAGATATTTTTATTGAGAATAAAATTGCGGCAAGGACAATTCCTACTCCGACTGCAAAAATCAAATCGTAAAAAACAGTGATTATAAACACGATTAGCATTACAATTAAATCTTCTTTTGGAGCTATTTTCATAACTTTTAAAAACTTGTAATCAATAATGTCGATTCCGACTTTTATTAAAATAGCAGCTAAAACCGCAAGAGGTATCTGTGAAGCTAGTGGCGCAAGACAAACAAGTATAAGCACTAAGACGATTGAATGGATTATTCCTGATAATTTAGAATTTCCACCGCTTTTTATATTTACAACAGTCCTCATTGTGGCTCCTGCTCCTGCGAGACCACCTACTAAAGAAGCCGCAATGTTCCCTAGGCCCTGACCTATCAGTTCTTTATTAGAATTATGTTTTGTTCTTGTAAGTGAATCTGCCACGAGGGAGGTTAAAAGAGAGTCTATTGAACCTAGGCATGCAAGAGTTAGTGCAATAGGTAGAATGATTTGAAAGTCTTTAAAGTCAAAGAAGCCAAGTGCAAAATGTGGCAATTTTGTTTGAATTTCCCCAATCTTAGGTACATCTATATTTAATAATGCTGTTATTGAGGTTACAGCTATAAGTGCAATTAAAAGTGGAGGGACTTTTTTTGATATTTTTTTAGGTGTAAAAAACAAGATTAGTAAAGTTGCAAGCCCTACAATCATACATTTGCAGTCAGCAGAACCTAATGAAGTGAACAAGTTTTGTATAGCATTTATGCTTGTTCCAACTGATTCTAGTCCAAGAAAAGGGTTTAGTTGTAAAAGAATGATGATTATTCCTATACCGCTCATAAATCCTGAAATCACAGGGTATGGAACGTAGCTTATAAATTTCCCGACATTTGAAATCCCAAAAATTATTTGCAAAATACCTGCAAAAAATATTGATAAAAATATTATTTCGGGTTTATCAAGATTTGTAGCAACTATTGAGGCCACAACAACAGTCATTGGCCCAGTCGGACCTGATATTTGAGTAGGTGTTCCTCCGATTAGACTGGCGAAAAAGCATACCATTATTGCTCCATATAAACCTGCTAATGGGCCTAAGCCACTTGCAATACCAAAAGCCAGCCCCATTGGAAGTGCAACTATTCCAGCAGTTATGCCTCCAAAGATGTCGCCTTTGACATCCTTTAAGTTATCATGTTTCATTGATTTTAACCTCTGTTAACTATTCTTTTTAAATAGAT
>JAEZOG010000101.1 GCA_023414155.1 Cyanobacteria bacterium OH_CFB_184
ATGCTTGATCCGTCTACTGGGACGAATGTGCCTGTTATCGGTGAGTTTTACGTTATGATGACGACGATTTTATTCCTGGTTTTAGATGCTCATAAATGGTTATTTGCAGCTGTTTATCAGAGTTTTATAAAAATACCGCCAGGTATAGAACTGCCGTTTTCACCTATCTTGGTGCAGCAAGTTTTGCACCTTTCATCTAAGATTTTTAGTATTGCATTAAGTTTAGTATTGCCGATTTTTTGCGTGTTGTTTGTGCTTGAGGTTCTTATTGGAGTTCTTGCAAAAATGATTCCGCAAATGAATATCTTTATGGTTGCGATACCTTTAAAAATATACGTAGGTTTGTTGTTGATGATAATGTTCTTGTCGCCGATGGCAAATTATATAAGTAATAATATACAAAGCCACATGACTACGGTTATGAATATGTTTATGTGAGGATAAATGAGCGCAGAAAAGACTGAAGACGCCACCCCCAAGCGGCGAGAGCAGGAGAAGAAAAAAGGTAATATATCAAAAAGTCAGGACTTAAGCGCTGCCCTGACACTTTCTGTTGGAGTCGGTCTTTTAGTTGCTATGTCGCAAGGGATTTTGCAGGATTTAAAAACCCTTTGTTATTACACCTTTACTCATTTAAATCCAAAGTCTATTGAAACAGATGATATTATAGGGTTGTTGGCTCCGTATTTTGATATTGTTGCAAAAATAACTCTTCCTTTTTTGCTTACATTAATGATCTTAGGAGCTGTAGTAGTCAGGTTACAGGTCGGCAGTTTGTTTGCTGTTGAAAAACTAAAACCGGATGCATCAAAATTGACTCCTTCATCTATTTTGCAAGGTTTAAAAAAGATGCTTAACCCATTTGAAGTTAAAAATATTGTTGAGCTTACAAAGAATTGTTTGAAAGTTCTGGTAGTCGGAAGTTGTGGTTATTCAGTCATAAACTCTCGTAAAGAAGAGCTATTTGGTCTTGTCGGTGTAGATATACCGACGGCATTTATGGTTTTAGGCAGCATTTTGGTAGAAATGCTTACGAATATGTGCGTTGTAATGCTTATAATCGGTTTGATAGATAAAAAATATCAGGATTATACATTCAATAAGTCTATTAAAATGTCTAAACAAGAAATCAGGGATGAGTGGAAAAATACAGACGGTGACCCTCACATTAAGGCAAAAATAAGATCCGCCCAGATGAAAATGCTTCAACAAAAAATGATGAGTGCAATTCCTCAAGCAGACGTTGTTGTAACAAATCCTACACATTTTGCTGTTGCTATTAAGTACGACAGATTAAAGGCATCTGCTCCTATTGTAGTGGCTAAAGGTGTTGATTTTATGGCGTTTAAGATAAGAGAAATCGCACAGAATAATAAAGTGCCAATAGTGGAAAATAAACCGTTGGCTCGTTCCTTATACAAACTGGTACCGGTTGATGGTATAATACCACCAGATCTGTATGTAGCAGTAGCCGAAGTTCTGGCTTATGTATATAATAAGAATAAGGCTGAGGTTTGATAATGAATTTTGGCAGTTTATCGAGTTTGTTAAGAAATAATGACGTGGTTTTGGCCATAGGCCTTGTCATTATTGTTTGCATGATGGTTTTACCTTTGCCTGCTCCTTTGTTGGATTTTCTTTTAACAATAAATATTTCGTTATCTATCATTATCATGTTGGTTTCTCTTTTTACAAAAGAGCCTCTTGATTACTCAACTTTTCCTGTTATCTTACTTATTTCAACAGTCTTTAGATTGGGTTTGAACGTAAGTTCAACAAGATTGATTTTGTTATACGGTGAAGCCGGTGATGTTATTCATTCATTTGGTGAATTTGTTGTCGGCGGAAATTACGTTGTTGGTTTCATCTTGTTTGCAATTCTTGTAATTATCAACTTTATGGTAATCACAGGCGGTGCCGGCAGGGTTGCAGAAGTATCTGCAAGATTTACATTGGATAGTATGCCGGGTAAACAATTGAGTATCGACGCTGATTTAAACTCGGGCTTGATTAATGAAGAACAAGCAAAAGCAAAAAGAAGAAAATTAGAACGTGAAGCTGATTTTTACGGAACTATGGACGGTGCTTCAAAGTTCGTTAAAGGTGATGCTACAGCTGGTATTTTGATTACTGTTGTAAATATTGTTGCAGGTTTAATTATCGGTATATGGCAGTTAAAAATGGATGTTATGACTGCTTTAAGCACATTCACAATCTTAACTGTAGGTGATGGTCTTGTTTCTCAAATTCCTGCATTGTTGATATCTTTTGCAACAGGTTTGATTATTTCAAGAGCAGCAGGTCAGGATACTTCTTTAGGAGAGGATATTCAAAAAGAAATGTTTTCAAATCCTATGGTTTTATCAGTTGTTAGTGTTTTGTTATTCTTCTTAGCTCTTGTTCCTGGTATGCCGACATTACCGTTTATGCTAGTAGCATCAATAGTTGGCTACGTTGCGTATAATAAAAATAATGAAAAGAAAAAGAAACTGCAAGATGATGCTATTGCTAAAGAAGAAGCAGCTAAAGCAGAAAAACTAGATAAAGTCGCAAAGAAAAGAAAAAAAGCAACAAGAGAAAGTGTGCTTGAGCTTCTTGCTATTGAAGCTATAGAAATAGAAATCGGTTACAGACTGGTTACTCTGTTAGATGCAGAGCAAGGTGGAGACCTTTTAGAGAGAATAGCGCAGATAAGAAGACAGACCGCATTAGACTTAGGTATTGTTCTTCCTTCGATCAGAGTCAGAGATAACTTGCAGCTTCCTCCAAATAATTATCAAGTTAAATTAAAAGGTGTGCCGATAGAGTCAGGCGAAATCTATGTAGATAGATTTTTGGCTATGAATTCAATGGGTGTTGATGATGATCCGAATATTCAGGGTATTAACGCAATAGAACCTGCTTTTGGGCTTCCTGCTATTTGGGTTGAAGAAAAAGATAAAGAATACGTTGAGATGCAAGGGTATACAGTCGTCAGCCCTTCTGCTGTTATTTCTACCCATATTACAGAAATAATTAAGAAAAACGCATCAGAAATTCTTTCAAGAGCTGATGTACAGCAGCTTATTGATAATCTTAAAAAAGAAGTTTCAGAAGAATACGTCAATGATCTTATGAAAGAAATCAGTGCGGCAGAAGTTCAGCAAGTAGTTCAAAACCTTTTAAAAGAACGTTTGTCTGTAAGAGATTTAAAAACTATACTCGAGGTTATAAGCTTGCAGTCTAAAATAAGCAGAAACCCTGATTTCTTAACAGAACAAGTCAGACAAGCTCTTGCAAGAAGCATATGTAAACAAAATCTTTCTGATACAGGAGAGCTTTTGGTTATTACGCTTGCACCTGATGTAGAGAATACTATCGCTCAAGGAGTTAGTCCTGACGGGCAAAGTTTAATGTTGGATCCTGATTTTACTAAAAAATTATTGGATAATTTAAATTATGAACTTGAAAAATCTATAACAAATTATGGAAGTCAGCCTGTAATCCTTTGTTCTTCACCAATAAGGCTTCCTTTTAGAAGATTAATTGAAAGAACATATCCACAAATCTCAGTTATGTCGTATAATGAAATCAGTAATAATACAAAGGCAAAAGCCGTAGGTGTGGTTCAGGTAAATACTAGAGCAGCTGTATAAGGTAAATAAGTATGAGAAATTATATTCAAAAAAATAAAGAATTTAAAATCATTCCAAAAGATATCAAAGGTGCAACAAGATGTTGTATTGTAGATGTATTGGACGGCTCTTTTGATGTTCAGCTTAAAACTGACGAGAAATATAATATTAATGAAACAGTTGAGCTTTTTTCTATAACACCGCAAGGACTTTTGTATTTTGAAACATTAATATCTGATGTAAATCAAAATAATATTAAGCTTTTATACCCGATTTCTCATAAATTTCTGCAAAGAAGAGAGTATTCAAGGGTGGATTTTGCAAAAAATATTTTCCTAAAAGAGAACAATACAGAAAATAATATTAAAGCTTCAATTCTTGATATTAGCGCAGGTGGTATGAAAATCAGTGCTTTTGAAGAATTGAGTATCAATAAGGATTATCAAATTAATTTTGAAATAGATAGAAGCATCCAAATCGATTGCTTGTTCCAGCCAATAAGAATAGAAGCTGATTCTATGAATGGATATACTGTGTCAGGACGATTTAAATTGCTAAAAAATATTGATAGAATATCACTAGTTCAGTTCTGTTTTAAAAAGCAGATGGAAAACCAAAATAAATAATACAGGAATGATTATATGTATTCAAAATCAATAGCACTTTTTTTGATGAGCTTGTCATTAGTTGTGTTGTGTTTGGTTATTTTTATTAATGCGTTTTCATTTGATTGTTTAGTGATAAAGTATACTCTTTTAAGAGTATTACCTTGCTCTTTAATATTAGGATTGTTAGGATTTTTAATCGGTAGAATTTTGGATTATGCAAATTATAAAAAATAGTCTTGTGTTTAAAAATATAAAAAAAGAACTAAAAGAAATCGCGACATTGAGATTTCTAAAAGAAAGACGTCTTAGTTTTGAATTTGCATTTTCAACCAGTATAGTTATCGTTTTTATAGTCCTTTTTATGGGCTGGTATATTGTTAAAGCTACCGATAAGTTTAAAGAAGGTATGGATAACCAGAGAGAAAAAACAAGCGTTGCAGTTGCATCAACTATTGTTAACTATGTGGCATCTGATATTGGAATCCAAAAATATCAAGATATTTATAAGAAAATTCAATATCCAATGTCAGAAAAAGTTATCGCGTATTTCATTGTATATGACAGAAACACTGGTAAAGTTGTTTTTTCAACACATTCTCCAAATGTAATATTTGTAAAAAATTCAAAAGTCGTTGCAGGTGTTGCAGCCCCAAAAAACATACGTGAGGCATCATACGTGATTAGTGAACGTGATCATTATCGTATCTTTGTCGGCTTTTTTGAAGATAAAAATTTAAAAACATTTTTTGATGCATTAGCAAAAGACCAAATGTTATTGGTTTCATTGTTTGTATTTATAGGTCTTTGGCTTTCCTATTCTCTTTCTAATAAAATCTTAAGCCCTATAAAAGCATTAATTCAAGCTACAAGTGAATTTGAGCAAGGTGACTTATCTAACCGAGTTGAAAAAACCTCATATAGAGAGATAAATGAACTTGTAGAATCTTATAACTCTATGGCAGATGCCCTTCAACGTTTGTATAGTTCTATGGAACACAAAGTACAAGAGAGAACCAGACAGTTAGAAGAAGCATACAAAGAGCTTCAAAGTACTCAGGCAATGATGGTCCACTCTGAAAAAATGAAATCATTAGGTGAGCTTGTTGCAGGTATTATGCACGAAATTAATAACCCGATCAACTTTATATATGGCAACTTGAGTCACTTGAGCAATTACTCTTCTGATTTGATTAACATAATTGAAACCTATTCTGAGCTTTCAGAATATTTATCACCAGAAAAGAAAAAAGTTGTAGAAGATTTGAAAAAAGAAATAGATTACGAATTTTTGAAATCTGATTTGCCTGACCTTATAAGAAGTTGTAGAGAAGGTACAGAAAGAACAAGAAACATCGTTTTGGATTTGAAAAACTTCTCAAGAATGGAAGAGGTTGCTCTTACAAATGTTGATCTGCCAAAAGAAATAGAAACAACATTAAATATTCTTCTCAATAAATTCAAAAATAAAATCACTGTTCATAAAGAATATCAAGAAGATCTCCCAAAAATCGAAGCATACGGAGGTCAATTAAATCAAGTAATCATGAATATAC
>JAEZOG010000155.1 GCA_023414155.1 Cyanobacteria bacterium OH_CFB_184
ACCGGCAGCAGACAAAGCAGCTATCTCAGCAGTACAACTGACTGCACCATTTAGACCGTTACCTCCTGAGTACAAAGGAAGCAGTGTGGATATTCAATTCACATTTGACTACAATGTATTTGGAGCATCAAGATACTAATAAGCAATTAATAAACAGAAAATGAGGATATAAACTATGGAACTTTTACTACATTCGATTAAACTGGATTGGCCTGTACTTCTACCAATTCTTGTCTGCTCAATTTTAACAATTGCAGTAGCAATAAACAGGTTTTCTTTCTACAACAAAAACAAAAGAGATGTAGTTCTTTTTATTCCTAAATTACAAAAAGAATTAGCAAGAGGAAGACTAGAAGGAGCTCAAGCTCTTAGTATTCAACTAGGTGGAGTTATCGGCGAAGTAACTGAAGAAGCTGTAAGAATATTTTCAGAACAGAAAAAAGGCTTCTCTCGTTCATTTGACATCGCAGCTAACTTAGCTACAAGAAAACTTGAAACTCACTTAACAATACTAGGAACAATTGGTGGTGTATGTCCATTCTTAGGTTTGTTTGGTACGGTAGTAAGAATTCTTTATACATTCCAAGATTTAGCTACTCAAGGTAACCAATCAGCAGCAGTTGCAATGGGTATTGGTTCTGCGTTGATAGCAACAGCTTTCGGTCTTGGTGTTGCGATTATTGCGGTAATCCTGTACAACACTTTCCAATCAACAGTAAAAAGATATGAAGATGACTTCCAATTAATAAAACTTTTATTCTTAAGCTTTGTTGACTCAGAAGAAGAAGTGTCTTTATCATCACAATCAAACATAGCACTATAAGATCTACGAATAGGAAAATGAAATGTCTTTAAAAACATCCAAAGGCAAAAATGCAATGTTCACAGAAATAAATATCACGCAACTGACTGATATATTTCTTGTGTTGCTGATAATTATGATGGTAGTAGCACCAACTTTCCAATCAGTAGATAACAGCATAAATATACCTGAAATAAACAGCGGTATATCTATAGAACAGAAAAATGCAACAGTTTCTGTAACTAAAGAAGGACGTTTTTATTTAAATGGAAACGTGATTAAAGATACAGACCTATTTGCAGAACTGCAAAAATTAAAACCAAGCTTAGAAAAAAAAGAAGTAGTTGTTAAAGCCGACAGTCATGTTAAAAATACTGAAATTATGAAAATAATGAGAGCTGCTCAAGAAGCAGAATATACAAAACTAGTCGTTGCCGGTGAACCATTATCTAAAAAAGAACAAAAAAAGCTAGATGACAATGCTCAATCTTCAGCCAACATCAGCCAAGTTCAAGTTCCTACAGAAGAGGTTTCTGCGGACAACCAAACAACTGCCAATAATCCTTCTGAGTGGATAGAATAAGAGGATATTATGTCTAGACAAAGAGATTCTTTTAATGAAATAAATATAACACCGTTAACGGACATTTTCCTTGTTTTGTTAATTATAATGATGGTTATTGCACCTTTATTAGATCAACAAGGGCTTAATCTTGCGGTGCCTGAAATGGTTGAAATTCAGGATTTAAAAGAATCAAAAACTATCTCGGTTGTAATTGATAACAAAGACAAATATTACATCGACAATCAAGAAGTCCAATCAAATTTTCTTTTAGATACAATTAAAACAAAAGCAAAAGACTTCCCAGATGGGGTTTTAATACAAACAGAACCTGAATCCACCCACGGAGCGGTTGTTAAGCTCATGGATGAAGCTAGAAATGCCGGAGTAACAAATATTTCAGTTACAGAAATATAGTGTTATTATAAAGTTTTTTTAATATAAAAAATAAAAAAGCAAAAAGGACTTGAAGAAAAAATATGTTTTTCTTATCATAGTGTAATGAAATGATTTTTAATAGAAGGAAATAGTCATGAACCCAATAGTACAATCACTAGCAAATGAATATCTTGATAAAGAATTACCAGAATTAAACCCTGGAGATACAGTTAAAGTTTTCGTAAGAATTATCGAAGGAAACAAAGAAAGAACTCAGGCTTTCGAAGGAACTATCATTAAAAAACGTGGTTCTGGAGTTGGCAAAACTATCACAGTTAGAAAAATCTTCCAAGGCGTTGGCGTTGAAAGAGTATTCCCTGTGCTTTCTCCACGTATTGAAAAAATCAGCATAATCAGACGCGGTGACGTTAAACGTGCTAAACTTTACTACTTAAGAGAAAGATCTGGTAAAGCAACTCGTATTAAAGAAAAAATCGAAAGAAAATAGAATTACTAATTCTAAAAAAATATATAAAGCCATAATCAATAAAGTTAATTACTTAAGGTTATGGCTTTAAATTTAAGAAAGCAAGAAGGAAATAAATGTCACACATTCACTGGTACCCTGGGCACATTGCAAAAGCAGAAAAGAAACTAAAAGAACAAGTTAATCTTGTTGATGTGGTTATTGAAATTTTAGATGCCAGAATTCCTGAAAGCTCATCTTACCCTGGGATTGAAAAATTAATCGGAACTAAACCAAGATTGGTATTGTTGAACAAATCAGATTTAGCTGATAATGAAAAAACAAAACAATGGCAAAAAATACTTAAAGAAAAAACGGGATTTCCTGTTCTTTTAACAAGTGCCAACAGCAACAAAGACCTTTCTCAAATAGTAAATAAAGCGATTGAACTAAGCCAGCCAAGCATTATAAAACTTGTGCAAAAAGGGCTGCTTCCAAGAGCTGCAAGAGCAATGGTAGTTGGAATGCCAAACGTCGGCAAATCAAGCATTATAAACAAGCTCATTAAAAAGACAAAAACAAAAACAGGAGCTAAAGCTGGTGTAACAAGACAACAGCAGTGGGTTAGAATTAATCCTAAGCTCGATTTATTAGATACCCCAGGGATTATCCCATTGAAACAAGAAGAGCAAGAAAAAGCCAACAAACTGGCTTTCGTAAACTCTATAAGTGAAAATGCGTATGATGTTGAAAGCGTAGCAAATAAATTCATCGAAATTATTTCAAAAAGCTATCCTCAAAATCTAATCAGGCACTACAATCTTCAAGAAGGAGATGATGTAACAATTGAAACGATTGCTATGAGAAGAAACTGGATAGTAACTGGCGGCAGACCTGACATAAAAAGATGTTCTCAAAACATCATGCTTGATTTTCGAGATGGCAGACTTGGAAAAGTTACGTTGGACGAATTAACCAATGAATAGCAGTTTATTTGATTTTGATAAGGTCAAAACTGAAAATTACTCTTTTCTAATCGGTACTGATGAAGCAGGAAGAGGTCCTGGAGCAGGTCCTGTATTTTCTGCGGCCGTTTGTTTTACAAAAATGGACTCAAATTTAATCGAGCTACTCAAAAAAGTGAATGATTCAAAAAAACTAAATGAAAAAACCAGAGAAGAATTATTTGAAATCATAAAAGAAAATTCTATCTATCACATAGATTCAGCCAGCGTCGAAGAAATAGAAAAGTTAAATATACTTCAAGCCTCATTACTATCGATGAAAAGAAGCTGCTCTTGCGTGATAGAAAAATTAAACGAAAAAAATATCAAAATTTTAATAGACGGAAACAAAAACATACCAAATTATAAAGTGGAACAAGAATTTGTAATTAAAGGTGATTCAAAATCAGCGTCCATTGCAGCAGCAAGTATCCTTGCAAAAGTCTCTAGAGACAGGTTTATGGCAGAACTTGCAAAAGAATTTCCCCAATACAAATGGGAACAAAACAAAGGCTATTTAACAAAAGATCATTTGAATGCTATTGATAAATATGGAATTACAAAGTGGCACAGAGAAAAATTTTTAGAAAAACATTTCAACAGAGCTGAACAAAAGACTTTAACACTTTGCCTGAGTAATGATTAACATGCTACAATAAAAGTAAGGAAACGAGAGTTATGGAATACAAAAGTTGTCATTTATTAGGGCATGGGGTTTCGATCGAAGAAACCATAATTCGTAACTGTTGTCTTGTAACTCCCACTAATTCAGAAACTCCGGTATTATTGAAAGATTATAATCCCGAAGATATTGACTGGAATCAACTTTTAGAAACAAAAAAACAACTAAGAGAAGTTCAAAAATCATCAAAACTTGAAGGTTGCATGGGCTGTTATTCCCTTGAGACAAAAGATTGGGATGAAGAAAAATTTATTTCTTACATAAATTTTAACCATTGGACAAACTGCAACTCCAGATGTATATATTGCTACACAAGAAATATGAAGCCTTCAAAGCACAAGAATATTTTAC
>JAEZOG010000169.1 GCA_023414155.1 Cyanobacteria bacterium OH_CFB_184
AAAGTTACAAGCCCAAGTTTTGTAATATTAAATGAATACCACTCAGGTAAAATTCCTGTTTACCATTTTGACTTATACAGACTGGAAGATGAAGGAACCAAGACCATTCTGGATGAACTTGAAGAATACTCTCAAGGAAAAATACTTACACTTGTTGAATGGGCTCAATTTTCAGACAATCAGCTTCCTTTTGACAGAATAGAAATAAAAATTGATTACATTGACGATAATACCAGAGAGTTTAATTTCACAGCATTTGGAGAACAAAACACAAAAATCCTTGAGGAATTAAAAAAGTGAAGATACTTACATTCGATACAACTTTAGATAAAACATACATAACTTTTTCAGAAAACGGTATTCTTTTAGAGAAAAAAACCATCAAAAGCACAGATGAAAAATATCACAGTGCGTTTTTAATGCCTGCCATAGTAGAGATTTTAAAAGCACAAAGAGTATTAATGAAAGATATAGATGTTATCGGAACGAACATTGGACCTGGAAGTTTCACTGGAATAAGAGTCTGCACGACTATATCAAGAGTTCTTGCTCAACAGGTTAATGCAAAATTGGTAGGGATTTCTTCTATGCAAATTTTGTCTAAAATTAACAGCTCAAATAAAAATTCTTTAATCCTTATGGACGCAAGAAAAAATAAGGTATACAGCGCTATTTATTCTCCTGAAGGAAAAATTATCCAAGAACCTCAATCAGTTGAGAAAGAGAATATATTAGAGCTTGCGAAAAATGATTTCTTTGTAATCTCTGACTCAAGCATAAACGCTTACCTAAAAGAAAATGGAATAGAGTCTGTAAATTATGAAAATCAAGAATATGAACTTGGCGAGTTTCTTGCATCTTTTACTTATGAAAGCGTAAAAAATTCAAATGATGATTTTCACTGGGCAAAGGTAAAACCTTTATATATCCAGCCGCCATCAATTTCTAAACCCAAAGCAGGATAATATAATGTATAAAATAGAACTTCAAGGCTGCCTGCCAATCTTGTTACTCTCATTTATATTTTTATTTATTGCACTAAAACTATGGTTCGTTGTTGTAATAATAATTTTATACTACCTGTTTAGATATGTTATTGCGGCAATAAATTTGCAGATAAAATCAAAGCAAAAAGAAAAAGAAATAAACTACACCCCGCATAAAGGAGAGGTCTATAAAATTTGTCCTTATTGCAGCATAAATGTGAAACGTTCAACAAAAAAATGTCCAAACTGCGGACACAATTTAGATTAAGAGGTAATATGTCAGGAATTTGCAAAAACTGGTCTCAATGGTTAAAAAACACTAGATTTTCTTATATGGACGAAGCGCAGAAAAATCAAACACTAAACTGGCTTGAACTAGTAAGAGATGCGGTGCTTGAAAATGCAGAAGTACAAAAAGACGATACAATTATCGATATCGGTACTGGTACAGGTTTGCTTGGATTTGGAGCACTTGAACTGCTTGGAGAAAAAGGCAAAGTTATTTTTTCAGACAAGTTTGAAGATTGCCTTATAGAATGTAAGAATTTAATCGAAACCCTTGATGTAGAACCTCAATACGATTTCTTGCAAAGCGGGTGTGAAGAAATAAAGCTCGAGAAAGAATCAGTTAACAAAGCTGTTATGAGATCGGTTCTTGTACATATCCTGGATAAACAACAAGCGATGAACGAGATATACAGGATTTTAAAACCTAACGGGATATACTCAGCTTTTGAGCCGATTATAAAATCAAACACAAGATATTATGAGCTTTTAAATCCTCAAAATATAAGTTTCTATGAAGATTTTAAAAATGCTGAAATGGAATTAATGTCCAGTGACTCAGATCCACTTACAAACTTTGATGAAAATTCACTTGCAAAAAATCTTGAAGAAGCAGGTTTTAAAGATGCAACTTTGGATCTGCAGACTACAGGTTCAACTTACATAGTTCAGCCAAATACTGTAGAAAGCTGGTTTGATTCACCTCCTAGCCCTGGATCTTTAAGCATGAAACAAAAATTTATGCTTTACTTTGAAGAACCAAAAGTAAACGAATACATACAGCAAGTGAAATTCGACTTAACAGGGAAAGAAATAACTGTAAAAGCTAATACGGTTTTAATCAAAGCTATTAAGAATTAACTGTCTGAGGTTCCATAAAATTACGGTATTGTATGGCTTGAGCGATGTGAGTGACTTTTATATCTTCACAGCCTTCTAAATCTGCAATAGTTCTTGCAAGTTTAACCAGCCTGTCGTATGCTCTGCCAGAGATGTTGAACCTTATTATTGCGCTTTTCAATAATTTTTCTGAATCTAAATCCAACGGACAAAACTTTTTTATAAGTTTTGGGGTAAGCTCAGAGTTAGTATATATTCCTACGTTTTTGTATCTGTTAGTTTGCATTTTTCTTGCACTAACTACTCTTTCTCTGATTTGAGCAGATGATTCACCTTCAAAATTTTTGTTTAACAAGTCATCAACTTTTAATCTCGGCACCTCTATTTGAATATCAATCCTATCAAGCAATGGCCCAGAAAGCTTTGATCTATATCTACTTACCTGAAAATCATTACAACTGCATTGTTTTTCATAATCACCTAAGTAACCGCAAGGGCAAGGATTCATAGCAGCTAAAAGCAAAAAGTCAGCAGGAAACTTGACTCTGGTCTGAGCTCTAGAGATAACTACCTCTCCATCTTCAATCGGTTGGCGCAATACCTCTAATACATTTCTCGGGAATTCAACAATCTCATCTAAAAACAACACGCCTCTATGAGCAAGGGTTATTTCTCCGGGTTTTGGATTCGATCCGCCACCGATTATGCCAACCGCAGAAGCTGTATGATGCACCGACCTGAAGGGTCTTCTTGTTAATAAAGGTTGGTTAGAATCTAAAAGTCCTGAAACACTGTATATCTTAGTAAGTTCAATGGCTTCTTCAAATTCCAATGGAGGAAGTATTGAAGCAAAGCACTTGGATAACAACGTTTTACCAGACCCTGGAGGCCCCATCATCAATATATTATGAGCACCTGCAGCAGCAATTTCTAAAGCTTTTTTAGCTTTTTGCTGACCTTTAACATCCTTAAAATCAAAAGATATATTTAAAACACTTGAATCTTGAAGATACTTCTCAACATCAATAACACAAGGCTCTATCTTTTTGTGTTTTTCACTATCTACAACAAAATGATTAACTACATCACAAAGATGTTTAACCCCATAAATCAAAACCCCAGGAACCAAAGCCGCTTCTTTGGCATTTTCATAAGGAACAATAACTTCTGTTATTCCTTGATCCTTCAATCCTGCTACGATAGGCAATATACCTTTGACTCCCCTAACTGAGCCATCTAAAGAAAGCTCCCCGATAAATGCAATATTTGCAAGATCCTCCGGCTTTAATGAGCCGCTTTGAGCGAGTATACCGATTGCAATAGGTAAATCATAGTTGCTTCCTTCTTTTTTTATATCAGCAGGAGCTAAATTGACTATAATTTTTTTATTTGGGAAATCATAACCTGCATTTTTGATAGCCGATCTGACTCTTTCCCTTGCTTCAGAAATAGCTGTATCAGGCAGCCCAACGATTGACACCGAAGGGATAGATTGATTTGTATCAACTTCCACTGAGATTTTATAAACATCCAGACCAATGATTGTAGCTGTTAATATCTGTGAAACCAAACGTATACCCTTATAAGAATGAATAAATCTGAAATAAGTATACTACTTTCGGCAATTTTATTCAAATTTTAAGCAATTATGTCATAATTTCTCAACGGAATACCGCTATTAGCTTCTGTAATCGGTGTCATAGCAGCCTTTTTAGATGAAGGTGGATGATTTGGAGATACAGCAGCAATCTTCGGGTCTCTTAATTTATATATTTCAGCAACCCTTGAATCCAATGTTGCAGGGGACTTGTTATATAAGTCTGTAGCATAATCCAGCTCGGGATCTGCTACGCCGTTTGAATTTTCGACCCAAAATGCAATTTGTTCTCTGTACGCGTCTTGTTCTTCTCTAACAGAGGTATAACTGTCTTTATCTTTTGCATGAACAAACTCATGGACTAAATATGAAGTTATAATTTGAGGGGCAGCATAAACATAAGTGTCAGAAATTGTTATTCGTTTTTTTGCATGTTCATACTGAGCAATATTTGAAGTACCGCCTAATTTTGCAGTCTTGTCAAAAGCAATTGTCAAATCGCCCATATCTTTTAAATACCCTGTAGGAAGGTAGTTTTTAGCCATAGTTAAAGCTGTATTCAAGTTATTTAAAGACTGTGCCCTTTTTTCTTTTGCGGCAGAAATTGGATCATAACATGCCTGAATATTATTTTTTGTTTCGGCAAGATTTCTTTTAGCCAAGTCATTAGATGGGTCTATAGAAGCAACTTTAGCGTATTGTTCTGCTGCAAGTGAATACTTTCCTTGAGCATTATATGCTTCACCAAGAAGGATCAACGCGTCTGTATCATTAGGTTTTGCGTTAATATATGTTTCAAAATTTGCTGATGCGTTAGCATAATCTTCTTTACCCCTATATGCTTTTCCCAAAGACAAATATGTTTCTGGAACCTCTGGCTGCAACTCTATTGATTTATTATAAGCTTCTATAGCCAAATCATATTC
>JAEZOG010000183.1 GCA_023414155.1 Cyanobacteria bacterium OH_CFB_184
TTAAAATATATATGTTTTTAACCAAAATTCATTAAATTAACTTCATTAACGATTGTAAAACCTTTTTTTCTCACTTGTTTCGGGGGGCATGGTCAATTGTAAAAAAATATTCATAAATATTTTCTTGTAAAGCATGGGGCACCATAATAGGATTAATACACGAGTTGAGATAAGGGATAAGTAAGCGAGGTGATGGCTTAAACATTCGATAGAGTGGTTACTAGATGAAGAGAGAGACTATTAATTAATTGGTGAGGATAAAAGCTTTATTAAAAAGCTAATTTTAAAAAATATGGAGTTGGGGATAAAAAAGATTTAGTTGGGAGAAAATCAACAAACGTTCTGTTTATACAGAACTTTTTTTTATTTTGTGATAAATATATTAATGCATATAAGTGGTCATTTATAATTTAAGTTAATAGAAATAGGTGGAAAACATGAAAAGAGCAATAGTTGTAGTTATTGATTCTATGGGTGTAGGAGCTATGCCTGATGCGCAAGATTATGGTGATGTTATGACGTGTAATACTCTTCAAAACGTTGCAAAAGCCGCAGGCGGTTTAAATGCACCTAATTTTGAAAAGTTGGGATTAGGCAATATTATCGATGTTGAAGGCGTAAATAAAACTGATAAAAATATAGCTCAATACGGTATTTTGCAAGAAGAATCAAAAGGAAAAGATACAACTACCGGTCATTGGGAAATGATGGGGCTTGTTTTAAATGAGCCGTTTAGAACTTTTCCAAACGGTTTTGATAAGGAAATAATTGACCTATTCATAGAAAAAACAGGATGCAAAGGCATTTTGGGTAACTATGCTTCATCTGGAACAAAAATAATAGAAGATTTGCACCAAGACCATGCCAGAACTCTCTATCCTATCGTATATACAAGCGCGGATAGCGTTTTTCAGATTGCAGTCGATATAGACCTTGTACCGATTGAAAAGCTATATGAATACTGTACTATAGCAAGAGAAATATTAGATAACGGATACAATGTTTCAAGAGTTATCGCAAGACCTTATAAAATGGTTGATGGTAAGCCGGCAAGGGTTTCATCTTTAAGAAGAGATTATTCAGTTGTTCCTTTTAAAGATACTGTTTGCAATGAAATAGTTGCAAATAACGGTATTGTTATCGGGATAGGGAAAATTGAAGATATATTTGTAGGTTCAGGAATATCTCATGCTATTCATACCGGGACAAATAAAGAAGGTTTGGATTTGACATTAAAAGCAATTAAAAATGAGCTTGATATTGAGCCGTTAAAAATAGCTGATTGTCCTTCAAATCCTGATAAACAGTTTATATTTACCAATCTTGTAGACACAGATATGCTTTTTGGACATAGAAATGATGCAATTGGTTATGCAAAAGCAATTGAAGAAATCGACACTTATATACCAAAATTCATTGAAAATATGACAGAAGAAGATTTGCTTATAATTACAGCTGATCACGGTTGTGACCCTACTGTTGAAGGTACTGATCATACAAGAGAACAGGTTCCTGTGATTGTTTATCACAAAAATATCGAGCCAAAAAATATCGGCATAGAAAAATCTTTTACCTATGTGGCTAATATTATAAAAAATTGGATTTTTAAATAATGTTAATTAGTATATGGTGTAATCAATTTATTTTTGCTATAATTTAGCTCGAAATGGTAAACATTTCAAAGATCATAAGGTAAAGGAGAAAGACATGAAAGTAAAAATTGAAGATGGTTGTATATCATGTGGCGCATGCGAATCTATTTGTGAAGCTGTATTCTCAATAGAAGATATCGCTGTAGTTAATGAATCAGCAATCGCTGGCAACGAAGATTGTGTTAAAGAAGCAGCAGATGCTTGCCCAGTTAACGTAATTGTTGTTGAATAATTGATTTTTAAATCGATAAAAGCTGCCTCAAAAGGGCAGCTTTTGTTTTTTAGAATATATTCTGCTAGAGTTATTACTATGAAAAATATAGCTAAAATATTTAAAAACTTAAAAGAAGCAGATCTTCCTCAAACAGAATTTGTAAAATTTATGGAAGATATAAAAGACCCTTTTATAGTTTTGATAGGATGTATACTTTCTCTTCGAACTAACGATAAAACAACTTATCCTGCTACTATGAGGATGCTTAAGCTGGGTAAAACCCCAAAAGACTTTTTAGATGTGAATCTAGAGGATTTAGAAAAAGCGATTTATCCTGTAGGATTTTATAAAAATAAAGCTAAACAGATACTTGAAATTTCAAGAGAACTTTATGAAAAATACGACTCTAAGGTGCCAAATACAATTGAGGGCTTGTTAAAATTTAAAGGAGTAGGCAGAAAAACGGCAAATTTAGTTCTTGCAAAAGGATTTGGACTCCCTGCTATATGTGTTGATGTGCATGTTCATAGAATTTCTAACAGAATGGGACTTGTTAAAACTAAAAACCCTGAAGAAACTGAATTTGAGCTAAAAAAAAATCTACCCTTAAAATATTGGATAGATTCAAATACCTTCTTCGTTACCTTTGGACAGAATGTTTGTAAACCAATTCGCCCAATGTGTTCTTCCTGTTCCGTTAAGAGCTTTTGCGATTTTTATAAATCTTAGCCCTTGATTACACTTGATACAAAATTCATAATTTCAAAAACTGATTCTTTTACAAAAGATGTAGCTAGTTTTGAAAGTGGTTGATTGTCGATATAATCAAACGCTACATAGATTGGATCAGCTGAATTTCTAAATCTCATTCTTGGATCGTTATTTGCAAGAACTGTTGTATTAAATATGCTTTCATCAAATGCGATTGTAGTTGCCATAATTTCTCTATCCTCTGTGTTGGTGGTGTTTTGTCATCTCTCTTGTATATATATAAAGTATATATCTTGTAAGAAATTGCTTTTTTCTTCTGTTTTTATGAAGTAATGTTACAAAATAGAGACTTGCTGCAATTTTTTGAAAACCTTTGAGACGTGCTTTTTTCGGTATGATTTTTTGCAATAAAAAAGCGACTTACTTAAGCCGCTTTTTTGAATTTTTTCTTTAATTTTAATCTAATAAAGTTTCTAGAATAGATGCATTTTTGATTGCCATTGAATTTTCTCTTACTTTATTTCTGTGGATGTATGTTCTTAATGCTTCTCTAATTAATTCACTTCTTGAACGATTTTCAGTGTCTGCTACTTTGTCGATTTCTCCTAAGAATTTTTCGGGCATTGAAATTAAAACTCTAGCCATAACTTAACTTCTCCTTATGTTTTATTGTATTAGTTTTGCTCTTGTACTTATATAAAAATAAATCCGAGATAAAAATTGACTATTCGGTATATAAATTTGCTATATTTGTTAACATTTCTTAATAATAACTTTGGGAAATATTGATATTCCTCAATTTTTAGAAACGGTTGATATTGTGATATTATTTTATTAGAGATAAGGGTGAATATGGCAGAGATAAAAGTTTTATTGGTTCAGATGACTCCTGTAAAAGGAGAAAAGAGACAGAATTTAGACAAAATAAAAAAGATGATTGACTCATCAAATGAGAGGGATCTTGATTTGGTTGTGCTGCCAGAATTTTTTAATACGGGTATTGGAAATGACGTTTTTAGAGATGGTGCAGAGATTGAAGATTCAAGTGAAACTATCGATTTTCTGTCAAAAATCGCAATAGAATATAATACAAACTTGGTCACCGGCACTATTTCTGAAAAAGATGGCGATAATATATATAACACAAGTTATTTTATCGATAGAAACGGTAAAGTACTTGGCAAGTATAGAAAACGCCATTTATTTAATTATTACGGTGGTAATGAAGGCGAGTGTTTTACTCCGGGAGAGGAAATAGTTGTGTTGAATACCGATATCGGTAAGGTTGGCATGTCTATTTGTTTTGATATTCGTTTCCCTCTGCAATTTAACAAGTTGATGAAAATGGGTGCAGAGCTTATTGTTTGTCCTGCTGCATGGGCATATGATTGGCTGCATACTTGGGAAATCTGTAATCAATCGATTGCGCTTCAAAATCTTGCATATTTTATCGGCTGCACAGGTTGTGGTGAAGCAGGATACCAGCTTGCAGGAAACTCAATGATAGTCGGTCCAACAGGCAAAATTATTTCAAGACTGGATAAGCACGAATCAGTTTTAGTTGAAAAAATTGATCTTTCAAGAGTTCAAGAATTAAGATCCGCTTTTCCTATAATGAATTTAGAATAAGTTTCAATTTGTAAAAATATGTAAAATAAATTCAAGTTTATCAATTCACATTCCGAATATATATATGTGAGAAGGTGTCGGATGTTCTTCGGAAAGGTTTATTATGGGAAAGTCAATTGATAACAACAATATTTTAGGTCTTAATCCTAAGCAGTTTGAAGAATATATAAAAGCAAAAGCCGAGCTGGCTCAATCAGACGGAAGTGTTTCTATATTTGATTCAATCAGTGCGGAGTTGGCTGAATCTCTTGAATATTTTGAAACGATCAATACTGCCACAGGCGAAGGTCAAATCGGTGGTGTTATTGTAAATGATGTTACAGAAAAAGAGGCAGGAAACTTCGGTAATTTTATGAACACTTTAAGATCCTTTTTTGGACTTTCAGGTGTTAAAACCCAGGCGGATGCAAATAAAGATGGCGTTATTGATGATGCTGAAATGAAAGGCTTCTTGGAAAATATTAAGGGACTAGATGGTGATGCCTCGAATATTTCACTGTCTGATTTTGAGTTTGCCTTAAATTCAATGGGAATTGATATAGAAAAACTTGAAAAGCTTAAAAAAGAGCAAGAAGAACGTTTGAAACAGTTGACAGACGAATTGAATGCTCAGCAAGAATATGAAGCGCAACCTGTAAATACTCCTCAGGCTAATAATTCAGCGCAGTCATCAGGTCCAGTATCTAATAACGGTTCATATAATAATAGCAACAATGTTCAACAGCAACAGCAAAACGGAGGTTTTACGCTGTCTAATACTGTAGAAGGTCTGCAGTCTCAAAAAACGTCTCTTGAATCTGATATCAAAACAAAAGAGTCTGAAATTGCAGCAATTAACGACGGAACTTCTGCTAAAATTTCTTCTGCTAAGAAAACGGTAGATGATGCTAAAACTAATATGGATAAAGCTATAGATGATGATAAAGGTATAAATTCTAAACTCAAAGAAGAATTCAAGTCTTTAGTCACTAATATTCAGAACAATGAAAATCAATTATCGCAAAACGCAACCCAAATTTCACAAAAAGAAAGTTCAATAACTCAAGGTGAAAATTCATTATCTTCTTTAGAAAGTGCATTAAGCTCTTTAGCTCAACCGACAGGAAAAGAAGAAGATAAAGAAAATGATGCGGCGATAAATGCTAGAAAATCTGATCTTCAATCTCAAATATCTCAAAAGAAAGCAGAATTAACACAATTAAAAAATGATTTAAAACAATTACAAGATAAAAAAGCTGAATTAACAAAAACAAAAACAGAACTAGATGCAAAAAAAGCAGAACTAGAGCCTAAAATCCTTGCAAACGCTTCACCAGAAACTAAAGCTGCTATAGATGCTTACAACAATGCAAAAACTGCTTTAGATACTTTAAAACAAACTGAGCTTGCAACGGTTCAAGCTGAATTAAATACAAAAATTGACCAGTTAAAGCAAGTAGAAGCTAAAATTCAAGAGAAACAAAATGCTGAGTGTGATCCTTTTGATGCAAGTTTTGAAGATATGCTCAATGAGGTCTTTGGTTCAGAAGGCGGGTTCTCTGATCATGCCAACGATAGAGG
>JAEZOG010000205.1 GCA_023414155.1 Cyanobacteria bacterium OH_CFB_184
CAAGTGTTTTACACGGAGGCGGCATCGCAGGATATGATTCTTTTGACTGTGCTCAAAACATTGCAGAAGGTACGTTAATAGGAGCTTATGTTTTTGATAAATATAAGTCAGAAAAAGAGAAATCAGAAGTTGAAGAATTTAATATAATTGAAATAAATGATGATCATTACCACAAAGCACTTAAAGGTGTTGCAAAGGGTAAATTGATGGCGGAAGCGGTCAACTTTGCCAGAAACTTAGCTAATGAACCTGCAATGTTTGCAACCCCAACACAACTAGCTAAAACTGCATTAGAAGCAGAGGGGGTTGATGTTAAAATTTATGATCAAGAAGAGATTGAAGCACTTGACATGAAGGCCTTTTTAGCTGTTGGTCAAGGAAGTGCCCAACCTCCAAAATTTATTCACATGAAATATTCTTGCGATAAGCCAAAGAAGAAAATTGCAATAATCGGTAAAGGGGTTACTTTTGACAGTGGTGGGCTTGATATAAAACCTCCAGCTTCAATGTTAAATATGAAAGATGATATGTCAGCTGCTGCTGCTGTAATTTCCATTATGCGTCATATCGCCAAATTCAAACCTCATGTTGAGGTTCACGGATTGGTTGCAGCCTGCGAAAACATGCCTGGTGATAAGGCATACAAGCCTGGCGACATATTAACAGCTAAAAATGGTAAAACAATAGAAGTAGATAACACAGATGCAGAAGGAAGAATAACTCTAGCTGATGTTATCACTTACGCAGAAGAATTAAAAGTAGATGAAATAATTGATATGGCTACATTGACAGGCGCTTGTATGGTCGCTTTAGGTTCAGCTGCAAGTGCAATTATGGGTAATGATCAAAAACTGATTGATAAATTGATAAAATCAGGAGCAAAATCTGGTGAAAATATCTGGCAATTACCTATGTATGAAGAGTATAAAGAGTCTTTAAAAAGCGATATCGCTGATATGAAAAATACTGGTTCAAGATATGGTGGTGCATCTGTTGCAGGAGCGTTCTTGCAGAATTTTGTATTGAACAAAACACCTTGGGCGCATATCGATATTGCTGGTACTGCTTATCTTGAAAAATGCAACAAGCTTGGTATAAAGGCAGCGACTGGAGTCGGGGTTAGAACTATTTTAAACTACATCATAGATTAACTTTAAAACAAGCAAATAAAAAGTGGAGTTTAAACTCCACTTTTTTCTTTATTAAAACTTAGTAACTTAAATCGGTTTTTTCTTTTATCCTTGCTGGCATCAGGAAGTTCATAACAATGAATGCATCTTGCTTCATAAGTTTCATCTGCTCCGATCATAATCAAAGCGGAATTTTTATCTGCAGGATTTCCGTCTATTAAACGTTGAGTTCTTGTCCCAAAATCGCTTCCGCACTTCATGCAGATGGCTGTCAGTTTATCAACTTTGTCTGCATAGCATAACAATCTTGGCATTTGTCCAAACGGTTCAGCTTTAAAATCAAGATCCAAGCCTGTCCCTAGAACTTTCTTGCCAAGTGCAACAAGCTTATTTACTACTTCAACGATATTTTCATCAAAGAATTGAAGTTCGTCAATTGCAATGATATCATCTTCTTCTTCAATTAAGTCAAGGATTTCGATTGCACTTTTAACTTTGTATGCATCAAGCCAAAGACCATTTCGCGATTCGATATAATCACCTTTTGCTCTTGTGTCTATTTCTGGCGATATAACTTTAACTTTTCTTTTGGCGATAGTATGTCTACGGATACGTCTTAATAATTCTTCTGTTTTCCCGCAACTCATTGGTCCGATAATTAGTTCGAAGTGATGCCCCATCGAAGTCCCCTCATAGATGTCTCATATAAATATTATTTAGAATTTGAAACGAAATCTCATCCTTTTAAAAGATGAAATAATTATATAATAAAAACTGCCCCTAGAGGCAGTTTTATACAAAATTGTAATATATTTTTAAGTTACTATTGATCGTACATAACACCTTGAGTGATAGCACCATCTGGAACAACTCTTTGTGAGTATATAAGAGCTGTATAAACATCAAGTGGCTTTGTTGTTGCAGTAGTAGCTGTATTTGGTTTTTTGTCACCGTTTACATCAATATATACTGTGTAACAAGGTGATGTTCCTTCAGCGTCACAAGAACCAGTTGCTGTTGCAAGACCGAATTTCATACCGTCTGCAGTGTAGAAAACAGCTGTAGCAGAGTTGCCTGTTGTTCCGAAAGTTGTAGCCGTATTTGATGTAGTGATAACGTTAAGTCTTTTTGCAAAAACTGAATCTCTAACGTTTACTGTAGAACCTGTGAAATCAGAGATTCTGGTTCCATCAAGTGCATACTGCATTGTGATTGCTTGGTTAAGCATTGCTATTGATTTTTTAAGTGCAGTTCTATACTCTTGAGAGTTTGTATTAGTCATTAATGTTGGAACTGTCATCGCGGCAATAATACCGATGATTACCAGTGTGATCAATACTTCCGCTAACGTAAACCCTGTTTTATTATTCATTTTTTTATCCTTTAGTCGTTGATATACAGTTGATTATATATGAATGGGGATTAAAATGCAATAAAACTTTACTTATGACTGAAATATGACCTTTGTGTCACAAATAAGACTGCGTAAATTTTAGTGCAATAAAAATTGCAGACAAAAATATGCCGAAGATATTTTAGGGTGTCCGTTTTCGGGTTTTGTTGGGTTTTTCGATTACTTCTTGATTTTTACTGCTAGCATTTAGTGAGGAGGCTCTTCACTTAGTACAATCATTATTCCCATGTGTTTATAGTTTATATCAGTTTTTTAAGTATTTACTTTTACAAAAGTACATCAACTTATTTTGCTCAATGTTGCACTGATTTTATTGATTAAATGAACAATCAGTATTTTATGAAAGCAGCTTGAGGTTACTTTTTAACAGATAAAAAACTATTTATTACGTAAAATGCCATATAATATCCTGCAACAGATGGAACAAAAGGAACTGAGCCAGGTGATATTTTGGTTAATTCGATAGTTTCACCAGATTTTTTTGTTATAAGTTCCTGATTTTTTATGCTGGAGATAGAACTTGGAGGTTCTTCGCTTATTACGGCTGTTATGCCTGATTTTATATCTTTTTTATCCAGAATTCTAATAATATTTTTAACAAAAGTGCATTTTGATTTCCCGATTTCAGATATGTCTTTTATTCTTAATTGAGTAGGGTCTATTCTGTTACCTGCACCCATTGAAGTTATTACTTTTATTTTATTAAGGTGGCAGAATTCTAAAAGTTGAATTTTTGATTTGAGAGTGTCGATTGCATCTATTACAAAGTCAACATTTTTTGTAAAAATTTCTTCGTTCAATTCATCAGTATAAAATGTATCATATATATTTATTATTATTTCAGGATTGATGTCTTTTATTCTTTGAGCAAATAATTGTGCTTTATTCTCACCAGCCGTTGAGTGGAGTGCTACAAGCTGCCTGTTTATGTTGCTTAGGTTTACTTTGTCAAAGTCAATTATGGAAAGTTCTCCCACTCCTGACCTTGCAAGTGCTTCTGCTGCAAATCCGCCAACGCCTCCAAGCCCAAAGACAACGATGTGTTTTTGAGCAAGTGAGTTTTGAAATTCTTTTCCCCAGATTAATTCGTTTCTGGTAAAAATCTCTGACATTATGCGTCTAATGCCTCTTTGAGAAGTTTGTTTAAAGATTGAGGATTAGCTCTTCCTTGGGTTTGTTTCATAACTTGTCCAACGAAGAAACCGAACAGTTTATCTTTTCCTGATCTGTATGCTTGAGTTTGTTCAGGATTATTGTTGATAACAGATTTTATGATTTCTTTTAACGCACTTTCATCAGAAATTACGCTAAGACCTTGTTTTTCTACGATGTCATTAGCGCTTCCGCCTTCTTTTAGAAGTGTCATGATGATTTGTTTTCCGATGTTGTTAGATATTGTACCTTTTTGTATAAGGTTAACAAGTTCTGTCAGTGCTTCTGGCGTTAGTTTTGATTGAGTTATATCGATTTTTTCTTCTTTAAGGAAAGCAGTTACTTCTTTCATAAGGAAGTTATTTGTAATTCTTACATCTGAACCAAGCGCTATTGCTTTATCAAAGAATAGAGCAGTTTCCATTTGCTCAACGATTACATTAGCGTCATATGCAGATAAACCGAGAGATTCGTATCTTAATCTTTTTTGAGCAGGAAGCTCAGGCATTTTTTCTTTGATTTCTTCGATCCATTCTTTTGATATTTCAAGCGGCATTAAATCAGGCTCAGGGAAATATCTGTAATCGTGGGCATCTTCTTTTCCTCTCATTGATTTTGTTATTCCGAGGTTATCATCCCATAATCTTGTTTCTTGAACGACTTTTTCGCCTTCTTCAACGATTTCGATTTGTCTATCGATTTCATATTCGATTGCTCTTTGAAGAGCTCTAAAACTGTTTACGTTTTTGATCTCTGCTCTTGTGCCGAATTCTTCTTGTCCGTGTGGTCTTACTGAAATGTTTGCATCACATCTCATAGATCCTTCTTCAAGGTTTCCATCGCAAACGCCTATGTATCTTAATGTTGTTCTTAACTCTTCCATATATGCTTTAGCTTCATCTGAAGATCTCATATCAGGTTCTGATACGATTTCTAATAGAGGAGTTCCGGCTCTGTTTAAGTCTACTAAAGAATAGTTTGAACCATATAATCCGTCAGCTCCTGCGTGGACTAGTTTTCCTGCATCTTCTTCCAGGTGAGCTCTTGTGATACCGATTCTTTTACCTTCAATATCAATATAGCCTTTTGTGCAAATAGGTTCATCGTATTGAGAAATTTGGTATCCTTTTGGAAGGTCAGGATAAAAATATTGTTTTCTATCGAATTTACAATGTTTAGGGATTTCGCAGTTTAATGCTAAACCTGTCAAAATCGCCATATTAACAACTTCTTTATTTAAAACAGGAAGAACACCCGGCATACCTAACGTAATAGTGCTTATTTGAGAGTTTTGTTCGTTGCCGAATTCTGTGCTGTCACAGGCAAATATTTTTGATTTTGTTTTTAATTGTGCGTGAACTTCAAGTCCTATAACTACTTCATATTTTTTTCTTAATTCTTCGATTGTTGCTGTAGACATTTAAAATCCTCTATAATTCTTTTTATTTTGAAATTATATCATAAAAAGTTGCTATAGCCCTACGATTTTACGCTGTTCAATTTTTATAATTTAGATATTTTTAATTATTTTACAAGGGTTGCCGATTGCAAGGTGATTCTCTGGAATGCTTTTTGTTACAACGCTTCCAGCTCCGATTACACAATTATCGCCGATTTCTACACCTGGAAGTATAATCGTGCCGCCGCCGATCCAACAGTTTTTGCCTATTGTGATTGGTTTTGCGTATTCAAGTTCTTGATTTCTTGTTTCAAAATCTAACGGGTGGGTCGCGGTATATATTTGCACCGAGGGACCAATTAGAGTGTTGTCGCCGATTTTTACTTTTGTGCAGTCTAGTATGACGCAGTTAAAGTTCATATAGACTTTTTCTCCCAGTTCGATATTTGTTCCATAGTCACAATAAAAAGGAGGTTCTATATATATATTATTAAATTTTTTATTGAATAATTTTTCCAGAGTTTGTTTTTTGGGCTTGGAGTTGAATTTTCTAAGCAGCTTTCTGGTGTTTTTTCTCATTTTAATCAGCTCTATATCACTGGCTTTGTAGAGTTCTCCATCAATCATTTTTTGTTTTTCGCTTTTCATATATTTATCCGTTGTTCATTTCTTTTAACTTTAACAATGAATATATTAAATTATTTAGTGGGGCTTTTAAATTGTGTTTGTAGGCAATTCTGATAATTTCTCCTTGGATTGCATCTATTTCAAGTTTTTTATTTTTTTCAAGATCCTGAAGAGTAGATGATTTAAAGTTGATAAATACTTGTTGATCAAGCATTTTCATAATGTCTTCTATTTCTTCATCTGATATTTTTGTGCCGTCAGCTGACGCTATTTTTTGTCCTTCTTTTACAACGTCGAAATAAGCTAATCGCGCGCTTTCTACAGAATTAATGTGTTTCAATGTCCCGTTTATTAAAGCTGTAAATCCATTATAGGCAGAGTTTACCAATAGTTTTTTCCACATATCTTTTTTTAGGTCTTCACTTGTTGATGAAGGTATTGAAGAATCTAAAAATAACTTTTCAATCGATTTTAATCTTGGAGTTATTTCTTTTGTTTGCTCTCCAAGAATGATTTTTCCAGAGCCGGCGTGGTCTATAAATCCTGCCTCCATTGAAGATGCAGAAAGGTAGACTGAAGCCATAATAACATTCTCTTTACCTAATATTTCGCTTAGAATTTCTTCATTGTTTATTCCGTTTTGAAGAGAGATAATCAATGCGTTTGGCGACATTTTAGTTTTTATCTGAGCTGCAATTTTTTCTGTATCGTAAGCTTTTGTGCACAGGAGAATTAAGTCCATATTTTTTATTTCTTCAAAAGAGCTGAAAATTTTTGGATTTTTTATTTCAATATTTCCTTTCGGGCTCTTAACAAATAATCCTTTATTTTTAATAATAGATGCTGATTTTTCTGTGCCGAAGAAGGTGACGTCTTGACCTGCTATTGCAAGTTTTGCGCCGAAATATCCACCTACTGCACCTGTTCCTATAACTCCAATTTTCATGTTTGTTCCTTTTACATTCTTGAAAAGATATAAATTATTGTTAATATTGTCTAAAGCGGAAAATATAAGCTGGCAAAAAAAATATTTTTTAGCTTTCATAATAATACTACCAAACATCGGAAAAGATAAAAAGATGAATATAAACATTAGTAACGCCATCAGGCCCGCTTTCAAGGCAAATACCATGCCTAAAGAAGAAGCGGACCATTTGAATAATAAATTAAAATCAGCAGATTCAGTCGATATTTTCTGTCATACAGCGACAGATGAGGATTCTTTTAACAGCGCTAAAATCTTATACAGGTATTTGGAAAAACTTGGAAAA
>JAEZOG010000244.1 GCA_023414155.1 Cyanobacteria bacterium OH_CFB_184
GGGAAGGTACGTTGGAAGATATGGTGTTTCCTTTAATGGATGTTAATGCAGGAAAAATGTATTTACAAAACTCTTCAACGATAGCAAATAACGATCAATTATTATCGAATATTCAAAAAGCAAACAAAGAAATTTTTAATAAATGCGTCAATGCCGCAAAAGCTGTAGGCCTCGACTCTAATAGAGAAAAATTCGACTTTGAAACAATCAATCAGTTAACCGGTATGACAAGAGACGAATTCAACGAAATATTTGTAAAATGGCACAAAGACCCGTCTTCAATAGTTTCTCCACAGATATTGCAGTATTATAAATAAATTTCAAAAATTTACCAATTAAATCAAAATTAACTAACATAGCAAAAGTCGGTGTACCATAACTGGTATTTCCACTCTTGGTTATGGGGGGGATTAAAAGTCCTCGTTGAATCGATAAAAAAACTCGCAAACAAAAAGAGTACAAAAATATAAAATAACATAAATTTTCAATAAAAAAGAGCCTTTTGGCTCTTTTGATATTATGGTGGGCGATACAAGACTCGAACTTGTGACCCCTTGAATGTCGATCAAGTGCGCTACCAACTGCGCCAATCGCCCAACTAATTTATAATATCATAAAATCTTAAAAATTATAATAAGAAATTGAATTTTTTATATTCAACCCATATTGTTCTTTAGCCTGATTTAGCATTGTTCTAGTTTTTTCATCGAAAGTAATGTTGTTATTTTCATCAACATTTTGGGATATACTTTCTCGCATTTCTAAAGGTAGATTTGAGAATTTTCCGTTTTTAACCATTTTCATATTTATCGAAAAGTCTTTTTCTGAACCTAAATCAGACCAGGTATTATTTGAAGGAAGCAATTTGGCTCTTAATTTCAATTCGTTTTCATTTTCGTCTTTAATTTCACCATTATTCAGCGCACCAACTAGTGGCGCAATAATCATGCTTGAGAAGTCATATCCTTTTCCTTCAGGACTTTTGAAGGATTCAGGATTGTCGGTATATTTGTCTTTTATCCATTTCAATACTTCTTTCGATATTACATATGGGCCAACTGAACCAAGACATAAATCAGGCATATCTGGAATTACATATTCTTCAACTTCTTCTGAAGATGGTTTTTCTCTAAACTTAGAAACTGTTAAGTCGTTTTTCGAATTAACTTTTAGTGCGCCTAAGCTTTTTATTTGTTGCTTGTCTGATAGTATTGATAATATTGTGAAGCCAGAATTATTTTTTTCGTGTTCTAAAATCAATTTGGTTACATTTATATCAGAGAAGTTGTCGCCCCAGCTGAATACTAGTGGTTTTTCTGTTGAAATTGTTCCGTCTGCTAATCCTTCTAAAAATGCATAAGCACTACCTTGTGCTGGTTTTACTTCGATAAATCCTACTCCGTCATCAAGTTTTGATGTTTGAGCAAAGTTTGATAATACAGCCTGAACTAAGGTCATACCATTGCCGTTTAACGTAGCAGGGATATATGATGCGGGCTTTGTGACTCCTCCTTGAAGTCTTGTCACATCTTTATATCTAGTACCATCTCCGTCGCTTGGAACAAAGAAATTGTAATCATCTTTGATTTTAGACGTTAATTCTTGATTTATGTACTTTGTACTGATTTCGTTGTACATGCCTTGTCGCCAAAAATTATTGTAGGCTGTTTTCATTTTTTCATCAGAACTGCCATCATCATTTTTTCTAATACTGCCATATACTCTGCCTTTGAAAGATGGGTTTTCTTTTATTAAATCGAGCGAAATACCATTTTCTTCTGATGAAAATTCAGTCTCGGGTTTGTATAATATTTTTAGTCCTGCGTATTTTGGGTCAGTGAAAGATATCAGAAACTTTGATCCTACTTTTGGATCTGAAATGTTTTCGATATTTATAAGTTTATTTTCATCTTTAATTTTTAAAACATCACCATTTAAGCCTTTTAATTCAAATGTTTTATTCTCATAAGTCGATTTGTTTGATGCTTTAAATGAATTTTTTCCATATATAGAGTAGTTACCGATACCTTGAACTCTCATAAGACCTCCTAATATAAACACATATCTTACTTATATAAAACACATGAATTTTTCTTTTGCTATTCTTTAAAAAAAATTAATAATATTCTAGTAATTCAAATATCCTGATTGCGAATGTTTTGCTTTATATTGCGTGCTAGTATCGATTTATTCGAGGTTCAGCAGGTAGATGAAAAAAAATAAGATCATAACTTTTGCAATATGCACAATTTTTATTTTTATAATTATGTTTTTGGTGCCTGATTGCAGCTACCGAAAAGAGCAATACCGATACAAACAATTTGTAAAAACAATCAGAAAACTTCCATACAAAAATATTAACTCTATACCAGAAGCTACACTGATTACCCTTGATTATATGAAAGGCAACGAAAATCAGGTTTTATGCAATAAAGCCTTTACAGAGTACAGAAGAGTTTATTACAAAATTCTTAGGAATTCGTCTCTGAGTTACAACGGCTACATAATTAATGAATGTAGTATGCTTCCATTAGAAAGTATAAAAAAGTATCAAAAATATTTTAAAAGTGTCGGTTTAAATCTTCTTAAAATGGAAGGATGTTATTACTTAGAAGAGGATAATAATTTTACATTAAAATTTTTCTATGAATACTTAGATGAACCTTGGATTCAGTATCTTATGCTGAGAGATAAAGAAAATAATATTTTTTTAAATGATGGGGCAGTTGTAATTTCTTGGGAAGAATTAAGGCAAAGAATTATTTTTTGGGAACGATTTTTAGAAAAATATCCCGACTTTCCTGAGAATAATGAAGTCAAAGCTAAATTACATTCTTATTTTACCTGGTACCTGTGGGGCAAATATATTTATGCTTATAGCAATGATCGATTCTCAAAAGAACTTCGAATAAGCTACGAAAACTTCCTTTCTAATAACCAGTTATCTGTCTTTTATCCGCTAATAAAAGACTGGTACAATTTATTAAAAGAAAATAACTTTAGATACCTGCCTAATCATCATAAAGAGCTGGAAAAAACATTAAAAAGATTCCCATACAAATACAATAGTAGGTATAACAAGGATATTTTCAACGGAATCAGCCCGTAAATAATTATTTAAGTATATTTTGCTTTAACTCGTTAATAATATTGTCTGAGGCTACTGAAAAATTAAAGCTTGTCATATCTTTTTTTCTTTCTTGTGCAAGATAGTCGTTATTATTATGAGCAATCATATTAAAATTATTAAATAATTCATCTAAATTTGTTGTTTTGTAATAGTGAGATGAAGCTTTTTCCATAACAGAGTCAAATGGCTGACCGTGTTTATTTATCAAGTGTATTACAGGTTTATTAAATGCCAGATATTCAACTAAAAATGAACCACAATCTGTTATCATCAAGTCTGAGTTTGCAAATAATTCAAAATAATCACCACTATCACAAATAGTACCTGTTTTTTTCCAATCTTCTAAATATTGTTCAAGTTCTACATCAGGCATTATATTAAATTGTTTACAACGCATCTCAAATTGCGGATGCGGTTTTAAAATCCATTTAAATTGAGGAGTCTTTTTTGCCAGCTCGAGAATTTCTTTTCCATTCCACTCAAATGTCGCCCACATTAAACCTTTAGAACCAAATGAATGATGTGGTGCATAGATTATTGTATATTTATCTTTGTTTGTTGCTTCAGGGATAACGTCTGCCTTCGGGTGACCTGTCGGAATCATATTTGGGAGCTTATCAGAGAAAAATTCTTCGTATTCTTTTTTAATGTCATCGTTTATTACAAAATACTTGTACATGCTATTTATAAATTCTTTTCTCAAAATGCTTGTATTTTCAGCAAGTGTGTATGGAATATAGCAATTTAGTGCATATAATGACGTATCTATGTAGTCTTCCTCTGTACCTAAACCGTATGGATTTTTATGAAAAATAATATCAGGGTTGAATCGCTTAATGTTTATAGGTTTGTGTTTTACTGTGTCAAAAACATATTCAACATTCATTTTTTTTGATTTGAAAAAATTATATATTTCAGACGCTCGCATAGATATCAAATTTTTATCTTTTGTTTTTATATCCGGCTTTGTTATTAATACAATAGGTGAAAAAATTTCACTTTGAGCCATTACATCGTATAAATTTTGATATTGCCATTTTGCAGGATCATTAGCCAAGAAGACAACTTTTATTTTTTGTTTGGTACCGTATTTTCTAATTTTTTGTATTTTATTTTGAAAACGAGCCTGTAATACTTTTTGTGCATATACTGCAGTAAATTTTCTTCGCCATGCTCTAACGGGGAGTATGTAATAAATTGTTTTGTATAAAAAATGACATAACATTTTCTCTAATTATTTCTGTTGATAATTTGTGAACATCTTAAATGATATCATTAAAACTATATTTTAAGCAAAAAAAGAGTCTAATTTCTTAGACTCTTTTTAAATGGCTCCTCGGGTGGGACTCGAACCTACAACCCTTCGGTTAACAGCCGAATGCTCTG
>JAEZOG010000253.1 GCA_023414155.1 Cyanobacteria bacterium OH_CFB_184
GAGTTGATAGAGCCTGATCGTATGAAATTATGTTAGCAAGTTCATTTATCCCAGAGTCTTCATCCTTGATAATATTCAAGGCCTTGATGATAACATGGGGCATTGCCGGTATTTGTGTTGGTTCTATTAAGAACTCGTTTAAACTCATTTATACCTGTAGATGTTTTTTTATAGAAAGTAAACTACCACCGGCACCAAAACCAATTGCGATTATGAATAATGTAATTATTACCGTATTATCAGCAAGCAAAGGTGATGGAACCATAAAGAAATTGTGGACTTTTTGCAATCCGTTTTGAACTGCGTTTAAAGGGAATAATGACAATAATGCACCGATAAAGCCGTATATTGCACCCTGTAAAATGAGTGGGATTTTGATATACCAGTTACTGACTCCCATCAGTCGCATTATTTCAATCTCATCTTTTCTCGATTGAATTACAAGTTGAATTGTATTGTTTATTATGGCTATTGTCAATATAGCTACAACTATTACGACTAGAACGGTCATAGTATTTACAACTTTATTGAAAACTTCCATTTTTTTAGCGATATCCCGAGCATAATTGAGGTCTTCTATGCCTTGCATAACTTTGATTTTACTATACACATCATTTATGTATTCAGGCTTGGCAACTTTTACATGAAGAGTATCTGGAAGCGGATTTGTTATATCAGCAACTTCAATTTCTTTTTTGATGTCGCTCCAAGCTTTTTCTTTTGTTATGATTTTGACTCTTTCGACATATTTTATGTCTTTAATTCTGCTTGCGATATGAGACGGGTTTGCGCTTGATTTCAAATAAACTGAAATTTCAAGAGCATTACCGAGTTCATGCACAAAAGTAGTTAAAGACAGAGTAGTTCTAAATAGGGCCCCAAAAATAGTCAATATTGCAGCCATTGTTGTGATGATTGCGATATTGATTAAGCCTGTTCTTTTTATGCCACTGATTGTCTCCATGGCGATTCTATAGATTATTCTCAGCTCACCGAGCCAATCTTTAGGAATATGGGCTTTTACCTTTTTCTTTATTCTTGTTTTATTTTCGTTACTCATAAGTACCTGCTTGAATATCTCTTACAACTTGACCTTGATCAAGAGTAATAACTCTTTTTCTAAAGTAATCGACCATAGCATGATCGTGAGTCGAAATCAAAATGGTGATACCTTTTTGATTAATTTGCTCTAAAATCTGCATGATTTCCATTGAGTTTTTAGGATCTAAATTACCTGTCGGCTCGTCTGCTATAAGCAATGGCGGACCGTTTACGATTGCTCTTGCTATACTTACCCTTTGTTGTTCCCCGCCTGATAATTCAGATGGCTTTGCTTTCATTTTATCAATCAAGCCAACGACTTTTAAAGCTCCCGTAACTCTTGCTTCAATTTCTCTAGAGCTCATACCCAAAGTTCTTATCACATAAGCGATATTATCGTATACACTCTGGTTTTGAAGAAGTTTATAGTCTTGGAAAACAATCCCCATACACCTTCTCAAGTTTGGAACCTTGTCGTTAGGAAGATTAGCAATGTTGATACCACCGACCATAACAGTACCGCTCGTAGGGGTTTCTTCTCTATAAAGCAGTTTCATCAAAGTTGATTTTCCTGCTCCACTAGAACCGGTAAGGAATACAAATTCGCCTGAAAGAATGTCTAAATTTACATTCTTTAGTGCATAAGCATTTTTATATCTTTTAGTAACACCGCGTAATTGAATCATTTTATTTTACAAATCCTATAATTTTTTCTGCAAGTTTATTTGCAGTTAGCCCGTACAACTCCATAAGTTCGTTTGCATCTCCGCTTTGCCCAAATTCATCTTGGGTACCGATTCTTAGAACTTTAACCGGATGACGCTCGCTCAACAGTTCACAAACGGCTGAACCCAAACCACCTATTACAGAGTGATTTTCTATAGTAACAACTTTGTTTGTTTTTTGTGCTGATTTTACTATCGTTTCGCCATCTAATGGTTTAACAACCGGCACATTAACTATCTCTGCACTTATATTTTGTTCTTCTAAAATTTTAGCACATTCAATAGCTTCAATCAAAGTTTCTCCATTTGTGACAATCGTCAAATCTTTGCCTTCTTTAACAGTAACTGCTTTAGTCGGATTGAACTTGTAGCTTTCGTCAAAAACGTCAGGAAGGTTTGAACGAGATACTCTTACATAGACAGGTCCTTTGTATTCAGCCGCAAATGCAACTGCTTGTCTTGTTTCTTCAGCATCTGCAGGAACTATGACCATCATATTTGGGATTGCTCTCATTAATGCTATGTCTTCAAGTGCCTGGTGGCTTGCTCCATCTTCTCCGACAGTTATACCGCCGTGAGTTGCTACTATTTTTACGTTAAATTTAGGATAACAAATTGAATTTCTTATTTGTTCCCAAGCTCTACCTGAAGCAAATACTGCAAAAGTAGAAACAAACGGGATTTTGCCTGCAACTGATAATCCTGCTGCAGTTGTCATCGCATCTTGTTCTGCAATACCAACATTGAAAAATCTTTCAGGGAACTCTTTTGCAAAAAATTGAGTTTGAGTTGAGCAAGAAAGATCCGCGTCGACTACAACGATGTCTTTATTTATTTTTCCAAGCTCTACAAGAGCCTTACCATATTCTGTTCTAACTGATGTTAATTTTTTATCTGACATATCTTCACTCCTACGCTAATTCTTTTAATGCAAGTTCAAGCTGTTCATCACTAGGGAATTTACCATGCCAGCCTGCAACATTTTCCATAAACGAAACACCTTTTCCTTTTATGGTGTTTGCGATTATGACGGTAGGTTTATCGTTTGTTTTAGCTTTTTCGATAGCTTCATATATTTGAGGAATATCGTGTCCATCGATTTCTATAGTGTCCCAGCCGAATGCTTTAAATTTAGCGGCTACACAACCGACTGCCTTAACTTTTTCGGTACATCCATCGATTTGAAGTTTGTTTCTATCTACAATACCAATGATATTTTTAAGGTTATGATGAGCAGCATTCATAGCAGCTTCCCATACGCTTCCTTCTTGAAGCTCTCCATCCCCCATATATACAAATATTTTGCTGTCTATGTTATCAAGCCTAAAGCCCAATGCCATACCACAAGCCATTGAAAGACCCTGACCTAAAGATCCTGTTGAAACTTCAACACCTTTTAAAAGTTTGCAAGAAGGGTGACCTTGTAATTTTGTACCAATTTTTCTGTATCCCATAAGGTCAGCCTCTGGGAAATATCCGCAGTGAGCTAATATAGCATACAAAGCAGCTGATGCGTGGCCTTTAGAAAGAATAAATCTATCTCTTGTATTAAATTCAGGATTTTTGTCACACTCTGGGAAATGTTTCATACATTTTGTATACAGCACAGTTAAAATATCTGCAGTAGACAAGCTTCCTCCAGGGTGCCCTGATTTTGCATTGTGAACCATAGAAACGATTTCTCGTCTAAGTTTTTTGGCAATTTCTTTAATTTCTTGAATTTCTTGATCTGTTAATGTTTTTGACATAAATCACCTATTTTCTACGCTTGCGCTTTTCCACCAAGCATCTCTTTGAATCTGACCATTATAACTTTTATTAAAAACAAAGGAAGTGTCGGGAATATCCTTTTGAATCTTGAAGGTTGCATCAAAAGCCTATAAAGCCATTCACAACCCAGTTTTCTGTATATCATAGGAGCTCTTTGAACTTCTCCTGACCATACGTCAAAACTTCCACCAACACCAATATAGACTGCATTATTTAACTTTTCTTTTAAATTTTTGATGAAAACTTCTTGCTTTGGCGCTCCTAAAGCAACAAGCACCAACTTTGGCTGTAGAGAAGCGATTTCATCTATTATTTGCTTTTCTTTTTCCCCGTCAAAAAAACCGTTGTGCTTGTAAACAATATTCAGCTCTGGATATTCTTTTTGCAAGTTATCACAAGCTTTAACAAGGATTTCTTCCTTTGCGCCTACAAGCGCTATCGGATATCCTTTTTTGACACACAAAGCAATAGTTTCTTTTGAAAACTCTATCCCTGGAATTTGCTCTTGGTTAATTCCATTGATTTTTAAAGCGATTTTAATACCTACTCCATCTGGAATAACAAGTTCAGCATATTTTAAAGCAGAAGAGAATTCTTCATTTTTATCAGCTAATTCAATCATTTCAGGATTAATTGTAACAACTTGCGCAGAAGAAGAAGTGTCTAATTTTTCTTCTATATAAGCAAGGGCGTCTTTAAAACTAAACAAATCTACGCCATATCCTAAAATTTTTTCTTGTCGCTTGTCCATAACTCAATATTTTACCTGACTTGTCTCTAAATCGCAAAAATTATATAAGAATATTTACCATTTCATAACATATTCTTTTTCTTGATAAGTTTCTAAATATTCAAAAACTTCATCAACAGAATTAGCTATGCAATACAATTCTCTTGTTTCTTCTTTTGCAAACTTTTCTCTATATATGTTTTCAAACATTTGAAATAACGGATCGTAAAAACCGTCTAAATTCAAGAATACAACTGCTTTTTTATGATAGCCTAATTGCTTTGCCACTAATATTTCAAATATTTCTTCGAACGTGCCAAAACCACCTGGTATCGCAAGAAAAACATCTGAATGAGCTTCCATTG
>JAEZOG010000024.1 GCA_023414155.1 Cyanobacteria bacterium OH_CFB_184
TAATTCTCCATTAGTTTTGTTTACACTGTGCTTTTTTTTGTATATACTTAACTTGTTTACAACTTCTGAGAGATATCATGAAAGTAGTTATATTAGCAGGCGGATTAGGAACAAGACTTAGTGAGGAAACCGATATTAAGCCAAAACCAATGGTTGAAATCGGCGGCAAACCTATTTTGTGGCATATAATGAAAATGTACTCTCATTATGGTTTTAACGATTTTGTAATTTTAACAGGTTACAAATCGCATGTTATAAAAGACTTTTTTGTAAATTACTACAATAGATATTCTGATATTACTGTAGATATGAGCACGAACTCTGTTGAAATACATAAAAACAGAAATGAACCCTGGAAGGTCACGATGCTGTATACAGGGCAAGATACTATGACTGGCGGAAGGGTCAAAAAAGCCCAGCAATATATTGGGCAGGAAAGATTTTTATTAACTTATGGTGATGGAGTTTCTGATGTAAAAATCGATGAACTTATTAAATCTCATGAGCAGTCAGGTAAATTAGCAACTATGACAGCAGTACAGCCTTCAGGAAGATTTGGAGCTCTTGTAATAAAAGAAGATGATATTATTACTTCATTTATGGAAAAGCCTAGAGGTGATGGTACTTGGATAAATGGTGGTTTTTTTGTTTGTGAACCTCAAGTTTTTGATTACATTGAAAATAGAGATGATGTTATTTTTGAAAAAGCCCCATTGGAAACACTTGCAAAAGATAGACAGCTAAATGCATATAAACATAGTGGTTTCTGGCAACCTATGGATACGCTCAGAGATAAAATTCAGTTAACAGAGTTGTGGCAACAAAATAAAGCACCTTGGGCGCATTGGTTAAACGAAGAAGTCCAGCTCGTTAGATAGGCATTATGATGTTTGAGATTTATAAAAATAAAAAAGTTTTAGTCACTGGTCACACTGGTTTTAAAGGGAGCTGGTTAACGCTGTGGCTTAATTTCCTTGGAGCTGAAGTTCTTGGTTATTCTTTGCCGCCAAATACCTCTCCATCGATGTATGATGTTGTTGGAATAAAACATAAATGCAAAAGTGTCTTCGGGAACATACTTGATAAAGAAAATTTAGAAAAGACTATGTCTGACTTTCAGCCTGATGTCGTTTTTCATTTAGCAGCACAGCCATTAGTCAGACTTTCTTATTCAGAACCTGTAATGACATATGAGACAAATGTTATCGGTAGTTTAAATGTGTTGGAAGCCGCGAGAAAATGCTCAAGTGTAAAAGCATTTGTAAATGTTACTACTGATAAATGTTACGAAAACAAAGAAGTAAACCGTGGCTATAAAGAAGATGAACCGATGGGCGGGCATGATATGTATTCTTCATCTAAAGGTTGTGTCGAAATTATGGCTTCTTCATATAGACGCTCTTTTTTAAATGACGAAAAAGCATATTCAATGGCTTGCGCTCGCGCAGGAAATGTTATCGGTGGTGGTGATTGGGCATTAGATAGGTTAATCCCTGATTGCGTTAAATATATAAATAATAATCAATCAATTGAAATCAGAAACCCTATAGCTGTTCGTCCTTGGCAACACGTTTTAGAGCCATTATCAGGTTATCTGTTATTAGGTCAAAAATTGCTCGAAAACGGAAATAAATACGCAGCGGGATTTAACTTTGGACCACATGAAGAAAGTGTTCTTACCGTGGCGCAAGTTGCTAAAATGGTTGTTGATTTCTATGGAAAAGGCGAAGTGGTTGTTCATAAAAAAGATGACCTTCACGAGGCTAATTTGCTTATGCTAAATGTAGAAAAAGCTGAAAAAATATTAGGCTGGGTTCCAACATATAATGCTAATGAAGCTATAAGAGAGACCATAGAATGGTATAAAAGATTTTATGATGGCCAAGAAATGCTTGGATACACAGTTGATCAGATAAAAAATTATCAATCGAAGATGAGAGTTAGGGATATTAAAGATGAAACAATTTTTAGCAAAATTAATTAAAAATAAAATTAAATTTGAAGCAAAATTATATTATGAACTTGTAAAACCTGATAAAAGAAAAAGTTCATATATCCCAGCTTCTGGTAAGGTTCTTGGAAGTGAAGAATTATGCAATATGATTGATGCTTCGATGGATATGTGGCTTACTGCTGGCAGGTTTAATGATGAATTTGAAAAAAAGTTCGCTGATTTTTTAGGTGTTAAATATGCTTTAACTGTCAATTCAGGTTCTTCTGCAAATCTTTTGGCATTAACTGCTTTGACTTCTCATAAATTAGGCGAAAAACAACTTAAAAAAGGTGATGAAGTAATAACTGTTGCAGCTGGTTTTCCAACTACAGTTAATCCAATTATTCAGCAAGGTTTGGTTCCAGTTTTCGTTGATTGTGAAATCGGTACTTACAATATAGATGTTTCAAAAATAGAAGAAGCTATCACAGAAAAAACAAAAGCTATATTCTTAGCTCATACATTAGGAAATACTTTTGATTTAGATAAAATAGTAGAGCTATGTGAAAAATATAATTTATGGCTGATTGAAGACAGTTGCGATGCATTAGGTGCGCTTTATAAAGGAAAAAATGTAGGTACTATAGGGCATATCGGTACTTATAGCTTTTATCCTGCTCACCATATAACGATGGGAGAAGGTGGAGCCGTTGTTACTAACGACGCTAATTTGTACCGTATAATTATGTCATTTAGAGATTGGGGCCGTGATTGCTGGTGTCCTCCAGGTAAGGATGATACGTGTAAAAAAAGGTTCAATATGCAGCTTGGCAATTTACCGTTCGGATACGATCACAAATATACATATTCTCACATCGGTTTTAACCTTAAAGTCACTGACTGGCAAGCTTCTATAGCTTTAGCTCAGTTAGATAAACTCCCTTCTTTCTTGCAAAAAAGAACAGAAAATGCAGAGTATTTATTACAAAAGTTAGATGATCTAAAAGATTATTTAATTCTTCCAACAGTACCAGAAGGCGTAAAACCATCTTGGTTTGGTTTTTTAATTTCAGTTAAACCGAATGATAAATTTAATAAGCAAGAATTGGTTGAGTTTTTAGAAAAAAATGGAATAGGAACCCGCCAGTTGTTTGCAGGGAACATATTGAGACAACCGATGATGGTCGAAAATGATATTGATGTAAGAATTGCAAATTCAGGATTGCTAAATACCAAAAATTTGACCGAAGAACATTATAAAATGATACCTAATACCGATTTTATAATGAATAATACATTCTGGGTGGGTGTTTTCCCTGGATTAACCAAAGAAGAATTAAATAAAACTTCTGATGTTATTCACAAATTCATTGAGGAAAAAACAAAGTGAAAAAAATCCTTTTAACAGGTGGTAGCGGTTTTATTGGAAAAAACATCTTAGAAAGTTTTTTAGCACAAAAATATGAAATAATTGCTCCAAAAAGCTCTGAGCTTAATTTGATTGATACAGACTGCGTAGATGATTATTTTAAGAACAAGGAATTTGATGCAGTATTGCATTCTGCCACCAAGCCAGGCCATAGAAACGCCGTGGATACTTCGAACTTATTTTATTCAAACGTGAGAATGTTCCAAAATTTAGAAAGACACAAAGATAAGTATGGAAAATTTATAAATTTTGGTTCAGGCGCTATTTATGATACCACTCGCAACGTAACAGACGCAACGGAAATAAATCGTTTCGATCACATTGGTATTAAAGAACATGATTTTTGCAAGTATGTTATTTCTAAACAAATAGAAACGCTTGATAATTTTGTAGATTTAAATATTTTCGGTATTTTCGGTAAATATGAGGATTGGCAAATCAGATTTATTTCTAATGCTATATGTAAAGCTTTATCAGGTATGCCAATTA
>JAEZOG010000048.1 GCA_023414155.1 Cyanobacteria bacterium OH_CFB_184
GGTGTGCTGCATATCTTACAATGTCGTAATTTGTGTTTTGTCTGCATTGTGCCGTGATGATTTTTGCGGTAAAGGTATTATCTTCTTCCCATAGTCCAAAATAAGTCCCAATATCTTTTGGATCACCTATTTCTTTAAGCATAAGAGTATCTGGCCAGAATGAATATACATAACCTTCGCCGGCTTCTTCCAGTGCTTTTCTTAGTTTTAATCTGGTATCTATTAATAATTCTTCTTTTTCTTCTTGAGGAGCGTATTTGTATGATTTAGGGTAGTTGAAAACCTCAAAAAGGTAGTTTGGCATAGGTTCAATGTTTAATTCAGGGGCTTTTTCAACGTTAACATCAGGCGCCCATTGCATTACCCTTACAAAACCAATGTTGTGAAGAATATCTTCAGCTATATGCATTCCTTCATTAGTACAAGCCATTGATAGAATAGGCAAATCTTTGTAATTTTCAAAAACACCGCCTAGATCCTGCATTACAAAAGCAAAACCAGAGTTGTCATGCCCTTTTTGTTGAGAGCGCATAAGTTTCAGCGCTTTTGAAGGGTGAAAATATTTCGTAGATTTTATCGCGCCAATTCTACACATAAAATTACCTTATCAGCTTCTTACCAATAGCATATAACCTTGAAGTTCTCTTTGTCAAGTATTGGGTGTAAAAAATACAATTATAATTTATTGGCGAAATATTCAAAAACGTTTTTGTTCTGCTCCCACAGTTCTTCTCTTGTCTCATCTTCTGGTAATTCAAGAGTTATGATCGGGATGTTTTTTTCTATTCCTGCATAAGTTCCGAAGCTTCCTGGAGTTGGATAACCAATATCTTCTTGAACCGGATATCCTGTAATTTTTGATATTTTTTCAGCTATTTCTATAGCAGGACCGTCATAATTTACTACTTTATATGGAGCGTGGATTGTGAGAATACAATCAATATTAAACTTTTCTATAGCACGCATTACAAACTTAGTTTCTCTCTCGCTGCTTGGATGCTCACCGCCGTAGTAGTCTACATCATCTGATAAGTCCCAATTATATGTTGGAAAATTTCTGTTTAAATCTACTTTATTTATATTTTGTCTTGTTTTAAGGTGTTTTCCGTCTGGGTTTAAGCAGGGGATAAAAAGCATTCTGTTTTTTTCAACTTCAGGCTCAGAATGAATATATTTGTTTATTAAAAACTCCCCGTCAGGTTCATCGCCGTGGAATACTCCAATTATTAAAATAGTTTTGTCAGGGTGTTCAGGTTTTAGTTCTATGAGCTCTATTAAGTGATTGCCTTTGCTGTGGATGGTTTGTATAACAGTCATTTATTATTCACCCATAACCTTTATAAGAACTCTTTTTTGTCTTTTCCCGTCGAATTCAGCATAATAAACTTGTTGCCAGGTTCCAAGATCAAGTCGGCCTTTTGTAACAGGGACATTTATTTCATGACCAATCAAAAGGCTTTTTAAATGACTGTCGCCATTTGTTTCTCCTGTTTTGTGGTGCTGATAATCTTGTTTAAATGGAGCTAATTCTTCAAGCCACTTGTCGATGTCTTTTATTATTCCATCTTCAGCATCGTTTACATAAATCCCTGCTGTTATGTGCATGGCACTAACTAAGATCATTCCTTCTGATATTTTGCTTTCTTCAAGTGCTTTTTGTATTTCACCTGTTATATTGATATATTCTCTTGATTTTTTTGTATCGAACCATAGATATTTTGTGTGAAATTTCATATTAAGTCCTTTCAAAAAATTACATTATTAGATAGTACCAATATTTGATAAAAAAATAAATACATATACTAAAAAACACCCGATCGGGTGCTTTTTAGAGATAATTAAGGAATTAATCTTTAATTAATCACAACATTTTGGTTTACAACATTTGTTTCTTCCAAATAGTTTGTCCCAGAATGTTCTTTTGCAGCAACAGTTGTTTGTACAACAAGAAGGAGCACATCCGCATTTTGGAGCACATCCACAAGTTGGTTCACAAGGACAAGCAGGTCCTGTTAAACAAGGTGAACAACATGGTGTAGGACAAGCAGGCGCACAAATCGGAGCTGCTGGACATGGCATTGCCGCGTAATTTGCAGGTGAAGCCCATGGATCTGCTGCACAAGGGCTGCAACAACTTGCTAATGATTGGCCTACGTTTACTGAAAAGGCAACCATTAAAGCAAAGAAAGTGCTTACTAATAGTTTTTTCATAATAATGTTTCCTTTACTAATTTTCAAAGAACAAAATTCTTAAAAGTAATCAAGTTGTTTTGTTCTTTTCTATTCTCCATCAAGGTGTATTATAGAGGTTATAAAAACTTATAACATTGAACTTTTAGTTAATTTTTAATGAAGAAAATTAGAATTAAAAAATCGTATTATTTGGTAAGTTTATTTATTAAATTGATTATTTCTTCTATGCTGGCATTTTTTTGGTTTTCATCACCGTTTTCAAAGGTTTTCTTAACACAACAATGAATGTGAGAACTTAAAATTTCCATATTTACTTTTTTGATTATGGATTGAGTAGCAGATAATTGTATGCTTATTTCTACGCAGTCCCTGTTTTCTTCTACCATTTTTAAAAGTCCATCAATTTGGCCTTTTGCGGTTTTTAGTAGATTTGTAATTTTGGTTTTATCTGCTTGCATTATTTTTCTCCTTCATTTAATTATAAACTAAAAGACACCCTTATGGGGTGCCCTTTAGAATAAAATTTACGATTATTTTGTTTTACAGCCGCAATCCGTTTTGCAATCACAACTTGAGTTACATTTGGTTTTGTCAAACAAACGGAATTTTACTTGTTTTTTGCACGAGCAGTTATCAGTACATTTGCATTGATGTTTTGAACAAGTGCATTTTGTTTGTTCTTTTTTGCAACCGCAAGAACAGTTTTGTTCGCATTTACACTGGCATGAAACAGGACAGTTGCATGAAGTTTTTGCGAATGAGTCATTTACGCTAACAGCCATAAACGCTGTTAAAAGGCATAGTGTAAGTAGGAATTTTTTCATTTGATGCTCCTTTAAATTATTTACACCACCCCACGGGGGTGATGTATTTATCTTATAGAATATGAATTATTTTGTCAATGATTTTTTGCAAAAAAAAAGAGACTTTTGAAAAAGTCCCTAGAATCTTTTTGATTCCTCGCGTGTGTGTAAAATAAAGGTTAGTGGTGTATGGTAAGTGTGTGGTGTATAAAAATTTTGTTTCTCTCTAATTTTCTCTAATGTGGTCTTAACCGTTAGTGGTGTTTGTTTTCTCTCTGTGTTCCTCGTACTTTAATAAAGTATTTTTGATATAAAAAATTGCTATTTTGTATCTATAAAATATATATTTTCTTAATATTTCTTAATCCTATCTCTTGTAATCTAGTCTTAGCGCTTGTTTTGTAATTTTTTGTTTATAAGTTAAGAATTGTTTAATCATAAAAATTTTTATAAAAAGCTGATAGAATAATGTTTGTTGAGTTAACCTTGTATTTGAAATGACAAAAGCTTTATTAATATCTGATAATAAAAAAATCATAGAAAAAATAACTGAATTGCTTGCTTCAATTTCTATAAAATTGAGCGTGAAAACTTCAGATGAAGACATTTTAAAAGCGATTAAAACAGGTTCTGTCGATGTTGTTATAATTGACCCAGAGACTCAGGATCTTGATATAAGCAGTCTTTGCAGAAGAATTAAAATCCAAACTCAGACAAAAAATATAAATAGCGTTTTAGTTTTTAATCCTAAAAAAACAGATCCAGAGCTTTTTAAGTATGCAAATGCGTACGTTCCTGAACCTATTGAAGAAAATGTTTTTGTCGCAACAATAAACTCATGCCTGCAAAACAAAAGTTCATTGGAGGCTCTTTCTCGAAACAACACTGATTTGGCAAAGAGTTTGTATCAATTGAATGTTCTTTACAATACAAGCACACAGCTTGCAGGGTCTTTAGATAAGACAAAACTTATAGATATTATGATGGACGGGCTTGAAAAGAGTTTAAGCTTTTCGCTCTGTTATTCTTTGGTCTTTAACGATCCTACGGATATAACTTTATTGATTAATTCACTTTATCCCATATCCAGCAGGCTTGAAGATGCTATTAAGCTAAGAGCTATCTTAAGTTACAAGACTTTATTTTCGATTAATCCTGCAGTTGCCGATATAAAAGTTATCAAAAATATCAAGCATCAATTTGAAGAGTATGATTTAAATGTTTTTGCGTTTGATAATCTTTTTGCTCCTATAAATATTAAAGATAAATTCTTTGGGATAATTGAAGTTTTTAGAGATTCTGATTTTGGACAAGATGATACCACTTGTTTTCAAACGCTTGTAAAGCAAGCGTCTTTGCCGTTAGAAAGTGCCATTTTGTATGAAGAAATAAAAGATACAAATATGAAATTAGAGAAGCTTGAAAGACTCAAGTCTGAGTTTATTTCGATAGTTTCACACGAGCTTAGAACTCCATTAACTGCTATTAAAAATTCTTTAGATATTGTCTTAAGCGGCAAATCTGGCGCAATAACAGACCATATGGACAAGTTTCTAAATATGGCAAAGCGAAATGTAACAAGGCTTTCGGCTATTATTAATGATTTGCTTGATTTATCCAAGATTGAAGCTGGAAAAATGGAATTTCGTTTTGAAAAAACAAATATCAATACACCAATTGAGTTTGTAAAAAATACCATTGAAAACCTTGCTAAAGATAAAAATATTGAGTTATTACTTAATTTAGAAAAGGATTTAAGCCTTGTTTATATAGATTCTCAAAGGATGGAACAGGTCTTAGCTAATTTAATTTCTAATGCGATCAAATTTACCCCTGATAAAGGGAAAATCACTGTTTCAACTTCAAAAATGACTAGAGATGAGCTTCTTCAGGTTAATTTCATTGAAGAGTTCCCAAAATATTTAAGCAAAGAATATGTAAAAATTGAAGTTAAAGATACAGGTATCGGAATTGCAGAAGAGGATTTAAATAAGATATTTGATAAGTTTGAACAAATAGAAAATTCTCTCAGCAGAAAAATCGGCGGAACGGGTCTTGGACTTCCGATTGCAAAACAGCTTGTAGAAACTCATAAGGGCTTGATTTGGGTAGAAAGCGAGCCTAATGTAGGTTCTCGTTTTTACATAGCAATTCCTATTTTAAACGATGAAGAAACCTTTGTTGTTCAATTGGGGCAAGATATTTCTAAGGCAAAACAAAATCATTCAACAGTCGGTATAGTTGCACTTAAAGAAAAGACTTATTCAAAGAATTCATTTATAGATAAGGCAATTTCAGAAGGCTTAATCAGAAAAACAGCCACTTCAAGAGACTTTACATATGTTGATGATGATCAAAAATTTTATTTTTATTACTCTGTGGATATGGACTCGTTTGCGCTTGATTTTGTAAAGAAAAAACTCGAAGGGTACGTCAAGATTTGTGGAAAAGAATTTAGTGATTGTGCTATATTGTATTCAACAGCTCTTTATCCGAACGATGCGGCGAGTGCAGAAGAACTTATTAAAAAAGCAAAATTGTCTTTTAAAGAGGTAGATTATGAAGAAGATTTTAATAGTAGACGATGAACAAGATATAGTTGAAACGCTTCAATTTATCTTAGAATCAGAAGGATTTGAATGCCATGCGGCATTTGATGGTGAGTCAGGGTTAAGTATGGCAAAAGAACTTATTCCTGATTTGATAATTCTTGATGTAATGA
>JAEZOG010000095.1 GCA_023414155.1 Cyanobacteria bacterium OH_CFB_184
ACAAAATCAGGCTGGGTAAACACAGGGGCAACTTTTACCTCTTTACCAAAAGAAACCGCCCTTGATAAAAGACTAAGAGGTATTTCATCAGCGCCTGTCTTAACAAGTATTTTTGAATTGTGTTTAGATGCTTCTTTTAACTGATTAGCTTCTTCTACGTTTAACCCGTATTCAGCGCAATCATCTTTTGAGAAAACCAAAGACTCCAAAAGCCCTTCAGAAAACCAATCTAAATACAAATTATTTACCTGAAAATTTCTATTTCTAGTACATAGATAGTCTTCTAAAATATCAGAAGGGATTTCTTTTTTTAGTGTTTCACTTTTCTCTTTTGCCTGAACATCAACTGTTGTATCTGCTTTGTGAGAAAAAAACGAATACTCAAATATTTTCTTTCCGTAATCTGACCAATACTCTTTTTCTTCTTCGTTTATATTGTTATTAGAAATCCTCATAACACTAGAAAAAGCATAATTTCTGGATTGTTTTTTCTTTAAAATCTCTTTCAGCCTATCAAGAACATTTGAAACTTCTGCGAAACTTTCATTTCCTCTTCTTGAAGAAACAAGACCTCCATATGCGATTGTATCAAGGGAAAGAATAGAAATATCAATATTTTCAAGCTTTTCAAACCAATTCAAAATCGCATCAATATCTGCCTTTTTCTTTAAATCCCCAAGGTATTTTCTATCAGGCAAAAGAAGTTCAATATCAGTATTTATCTGTCCGATTTGTTGGGGCAAAGTATAACAGACAGGTCTGTTATCGATTGGTATAAAGGCTATTCTTTTCATTATTTACTCCTGAGGATATTTTCTGCTACTTTGTCTACAAATTTAAGAAAATCCTCTTTTGCATCTGCCGGCTGAAGAATTTTACAGTTTTCTCCATATTTTAAGAGCCTTTTAAATAATACCATTTTATCTTCAGAAGAGTTTGATACAACTATATTATTTTTTGTATGGTTAATGACTTTTTCGCCTGATTTTAATTTATATGCGTTTGCCAATCTGCCTTGAAGCTCGAACACTAATGTATTAGGACTGGAAACAAAATTAACTTTTTGAGGAAGTTGAACCAGATGAATAATGTTTTGAATAAGAAGTTTTTGATTTCTGGCAAGTTTAGGATTGTAAACTATCAAATAAGCTTTATCTAGTTCATATTCAATGGATTTAGGCTCAACCGTATAAATTTCTGTGGACTTATTACTCCTGCTTAAATAACCTATTTTAATTTTTTGAGCATCTATACAATACTTTTCTAACTGCCTGATTATTGACTCAGAACACAAGAAATCAATATCCGTTTTCATCTTTGTCGCAGCTTTGATTGTGCGATAAAGAGCTAAAGTTTCTTTTGAGAAACTATTTATCAAATTCCTTTTAAAATCACTGAATAATAATTCCATTTTTCTGTGGTAGAGGCATTTTACGTAACCTTCTAAAAGACATAAGATTTTTAAATCTTTTTCGTTTAAAGATATTTCAACAGGAAGGTTTTTTAAAGAATACTTACCGTCTTTTTTATTTTTCTGAACTTCAAGCCCTACCATTTCAAGAGTATTGAAGTATTTTAAAAGAGTTTCTTTTGTATAAATATTCTCAATGTTTGTAGTTTTTTCAATATTTCTTATAAGATCTTCACCTGATACGGGCTCTTTTATAAGCATTTTTAAAACTTCTAGAACCCTAAGGCTCGTGTCATTCATTTTTAAAGATTGCTTTTTCTTCATAACAGGTATCCTTGTTTAATAGAATTTAACTTTGAAATTAATTTCTTTTTTAAACTATCAGGGGTAATAACTTGAAAGTCAGTACCGAATGAAAGCAATCTCTGTACAAACTTAAACTCATTAAACACTTTAACTTCAACAAGTATCTCCTTGGAATTTTTAGAAATGACTATCTCATTTGATTCTGGCTTAAAAACAGACAAAGAATCACCCACCACTTTATAAACAGCATTATAGCTGGACGTTTCAAGGGGTTTAGCTGCAAGACTTATGGTTTTTATTATTTTAATTTTGTCTAAACGAAGATAGCTAAGAGAATTATACTTATATATATAGCACCATAAATACAGCTTGCCGTCTTCGCAGAATATCTTATCAGCAATAATCTTAAGTTCTTCTACTCCAAATTCAGGTGATTGATATTCTATTAGCAATTCCCTATTTTTGATCAACTTTTCTGAAAGCGATTTTATTATAGAACTTTCAACATCAACAAAAGGCTCTGCATCTTTAATCCGATTAATTTTATCTTGCATCTGCGTTTTTAAGATGATTTTGTTATAAAAATCATTTATATCAAGAATCAACTTCCAATCAGAAAGTTGCACAAGGTTATTTCTGATTTTATTCAAACAATCTATCTGTTCATCAGAAATATCAATCCTGAAAGGATGATATAAAAGAACATACTTGTAGTTATTCTTTGATGTTGGACGAGAAATAGTACAACCAGCTGCCTTAAGAGTATTTATAGTGACCCTAACTGTATCTAAGGAAGAAGATTTTGATGTAATATTATTGCATTTAAAAATATTAACTATTTCTTCTCTGCTCATAGGTCTATCCATAAGAAGCCCCAATACAAGTAAAGCCCTATAGGCAGTAAGGCTTATGTTTAACTCGCTAGCATTAGAATTTATAAGATGTTTCTTGCTCATAACCTTCCAAACAAATCATCAAACTTTATTTTATCTCATAATGCAATATTAGTCCTATTTTTGACTAAACTTAACAATACATAATCCCAAGCTTATTGTGATACAATTATTTGTATAAGAGTACTAGAGGTCGGCAAATGAACGAAGAAAAGATTATTGTAACAATAACCGGAGCTGATAAAGTTGGTATTGTTGCTGAAGTGTCAGCTACACTTGCAAAATTCAATATAAACATTGAAGACATTAAACAAACAATTATGCAAGATTATTTTGTAATGGTTCTTTTAGGAGACATAGGAAACTCCCAATTCTCCTTTAAAGAAATAAAAGAAGGGCTTTTAGAAGTCGGAAATAAACTAGGAATGGAAATCTGGGTTCAAAAAAAACAGATTTTCGACAAGATGCACACAATTTAAGAGGTTAAAATGAGCTTTTTCAGCACAGATTCAATTTTAGAAACAATAAATATGATCAAAGTTCACCACCTCGACATAAGAACAGTAACTTTATCATTAAGCTTGAGAGATTGCGCAAGCGAAGACATAAAAAAAACAGGCGAAAAAATATACGAAAAAATCATCAAATATGCAAAAAACTTATCAGAATACGCCGATGAAATCGAAAATGAATACTCTATTCCAATAGTTAATAAAAGAATAGCAATAACGCCTATTTCTCTAGTTGGAGAATCGTGCTCAGAGCCTGATTATGTTTATCTTGCAAAAATTTTAGACAAAGCAGCAGCAGAAGTTGGGGTAGATTTTATAGGTGGCTTCGGTGCATTAGTAGAAAAAGGTTGCACAAAAGGCGACATATTACTTATGGACAGCATCCCTCAGGCTCTTGCTTCAACCAACAAAATATGCTCATCAATTAATCTCGCTACTTCTAAAGCCGGCATAAATATGAATGCTGTACTAAAAATGGCAGAAATCATCAAAAAATCTGCTGAACTTACAGCTGATGCAGATGGCATCGGTGCAGCAAAACTAGTATGTTTCTGTAACGCTCCAAGCGACAATCCTTTTATGGCAGGTGCTTTCCACGGAGTGGGAGAAGCAGAATGCGCACTAAACATAGGAGTTTCGGGACCAGGAGTTGTTAGAGCAGCAATTGAATCCCTACCAAAAGACGCTGATTTGAGTGAAGTTGCAAATAAAATTAAACAAATAGCTTTCAAAATAACAACAACGGGTGAACTTATCGGAAGAAGAATGGCAAAAAAACTCGATATTCCTTTTGGAGTCATAGACCTTTCACTCGCACCGACACCGGCACCTGGAG
>JAEZOG010000102.1 GCA_023414155.1 Cyanobacteria bacterium OH_CFB_184
AAAGCAGACAACGAAAGCATAATAAACTTTGTAAAAGACACAATGGCAAACGCCCCTGAAAAATTAGAAAACTTATACAAACAGTTCGACGGAAAAGACAACGACTTTGTTAAAAAAGCAAAATCAATGAACAGTGCTTTTGGTTTTTTTGCAATGGTAGTTGCAGTTCCTCTATTCCTTGGGTTTGGAGTTCCCGCTCTTAACTCAAGCATAACTAAAAAGAAATTTAAAGAAGAACACGCAAATTCTACTCCTGCTGCAACAAATACTGCAAAAGCAAAAGAAGTTTTTAATACTCCTGGCTTTATGGCAGTAGATAAAACAGCAACAGCACAAAAAACAAATAAAGTTTTCAGCAAAATAAACAGTTAATAATTTGCTTTTTATAAACTTACATTAAATTGTATTAGCCGCAGTCAATTATGTGCTAATATAATTTAAGATATTGAGAAATATAGGAGAAGAGAAGTGTCTAGTCAAGAATTTGTTTTTATCGATGGAAATTATATTGAAGCAGAAAAAGCAACCATTCCGGTAAGAACTCATGCATTTTTATACGGTACATCTGTATTTGAAGGAATTAGAGCATATTATAACCAAAACGAAGATCAAATGTATGCTTTCAGAGTCAGAGAGCATATGGAAAGACTTCTTAAAAGCGGTAAAATAATGCGCATGGGCTGCAAATATAATGTAGATGAACTTTGTGATATTGCAAAAGAAATTCTTAAAAAGAACAATTACAAAACTGACGCTTACCTTAGACCACAATTATATAAAAGTGCACAGAAAATTGGGCCCGGCTTGTTAGATAACCCTGATTCCGTTTTAATGTTCACAATACCGCTTGGTGATTACATTGATACTTCAAAAGGCTTAAGCGTATGTGTTTCAAGCTGGAGAAGATCTGATGACAACGCAATCCCACCAAGAGCAAAAGTTACAGGCTGTTACGCTAACACAGCACTGATCGTATCAGATGCCAAACTTGCTGGTTTTGATGATGCAATCGTACTTTCACAAGAAGGACACGTAACAGAAGGTTCAGCAATGAACTTATTCTTGGTTCAAGACGGAAAGCTTGTGACTTCAAACATTACAGATAATATCCTTGTAGGAATAACAAGAAATACAATTATCGAAATTGCAAAAGAAGAATTTGGAATAGAAACAATCGAAAGAGAAATCGACAGAACTGAATTATACATCTCTGATGAAGCATTCTATTGCGGCACAGGCGCTCAAGTCAGCCCGATAACTCAAATTGATCACAGACCTGTTGGGGATGGAAAAATCGGACCTATCGCTACAAAACTTCAAGAACTATACTTTAATGTAGTTAAAGGCAATGTGGATAAATACAAAAAATGGTGCACGCCTATTTATGATTAGCTTCTTAGGCCTTTGCGTATCTAACTTTATAGAAACGCTAAAGTACATCTTTGATAAAAACGTAAAATTCAGCTCTGTTATAAGTAGAGCTGCGATGATAAGCTATGACTCACTACCTATTGCACTAACGATTGTGTTTATTGCAGCAGTAGTCATTGCGCTTCAAGTATCAAAACAATTTCTTATGAGCGGAGCGGAAAATTATGTAGGTGGTTTTTTAGCAGTTGCATTAATCAGAGAAATAGCTCCAGGTTTTGCAGCACTAGCTGTAAGTGCAAGAGCGGGAACAGCCATCAGCGCTGAAATCGCTAACATGAAAGTTACATCTCAAGTTGACGCACTAAAAACATTGAAGGTAAATCCTGTAGGGTATTATTTTGCCCCCAGAGTTATTGCTGCTGCGTTAACTGTTCCAATGGTAGTTATTTTAGCAGAATTATTTGGAATAGTAGGAGGAATGCTTGTTTCCTTTGGCACTATTGGATTACACCCACATCGCTATATGAATTCGGTATGGTTATTTTTAAACACACGAGATATCTATATAAGCCTCTTAAAAGGGGCGATTTTTGGAATTATAATCACTACAGTTTGTGCTACACAAGGTTATGAAACAGAAGGTGGGGCCAAAAACGTTGGAATATCAACAACAGAAGCGGCTATAAAATCAACAGTGTTTCTTCTTATAGCCGATTTGCTTATGACTTTATTATTCTATTTCAGCTTACCTAGTTAAATTTGCAAGTCTTTTGAATTCATCAGGTCTTTGAGATTTCAATAATGCATCTTCAAGAGAAATTTGAGATCTCACATAAAGTTCTTTTAAAGCAGTTTCTAGGGTTTGCATGCCGTATTGAGACCCTGTTTGGATAGCTGAGTATATCTGAGCAGTTTTACCTTCTCTGATAAGGTTGGCAATAGCTGAATTGACGACCATTATTTCTTGTGCCATAACCCTACCTTTTTTTGTTACCCCGTCATCGTCCAATCGAGGCAATAATGTCTGAGAGAATACAGCAATAAGACTGCCTGAAAGCTGAATTCTAATCTGCTGTTGCTGAGCTTCTGGGAATACGTCAATAATACGGTCGACTGTTTGGCTGGCAGAAGCTGTGTGCAATGTTCCCATAACTAAGTGGCCTGTTTCTGCTGCTGTTAAAGCCAAACTGATTGTTTCTAAGTCACGCATCTCACCGACCAAAATAATATCAGGATCTTCTCTAAGAGCTGATTTTAGAGCATTTGCAAAAGATCTCGTATCTTGCCCTAATTCTCTTTGGTGAACAATACTTTTTTTCGAATAATGAACATATTCAATAGGATCTTCGACTATTAAAATGTGCTCTGATCTATTTTCATTGATATTATCGATCATAGCAGCAAGAGTTGTAGACTTACCACTACCTGTAGGACCTGTTACAAGGATCAATCCTCTTGGTTTTTCTGTTATCTTCTTAACGATTGAAGACAAACCTAAACTTTCAAAGTTTGGAATGTTACTGTTAATTGTTCTGAATGCAGCAGCGTAAGAGCCTTTATCCTTATATATATTAACCCTGAAACGACCAAGGCCATGAAGACCATAACTCAGGTCTAGCTCCCACACTTGTTCTAGGGTTCTTCTTTGCTCGTTACTGAGCATCGGAAAAATTAAAGATTCAACATCATCGGCACTTAAAGGTGGATACTCTGTTCTCAATAACCTACCATCAACTCTTATTACAGGCGGTAAACCGTTAGAGATGTGCAAATCACTTGCACCCATGTTCACGGCTAATTCCAATAACTCTTCTATTAACATTTCCACTCCTATTATATAAGATAATATTTTCTATATAATAGCTTTTTCTTCTTCTTTCTTCAAGCTTTTTGTTACTTTTTTCTGTTTTGCCCTATTCCAGAAATAATAAACAGGGAGTCCAGCTAAAGTAAACAACAAGCCAGGAAGTGTAAATTGTGGTTTAGTTATAGTTAAACAAACAATTATATATATAAGCGAAGCAATAAATGCGATAGGGAAGAAATTATGTACTCTTAAAATCTTTGGCTCATCCGGGAATTTTCTTCTGTAAACAAAAATTCCAAATGTAGTAATAG
>JAEZOG010000124.1 GCA_023414155.1 Cyanobacteria bacterium OH_CFB_184
CTGATAGAGCTTATGTTATTTTCGACGGTAAAATAAAAATTCAAGGACGCAGCGAAGAAGTCGCAGTGGATGAAATTGCAAAACAGTTCTACTTAGGGAAGGATTTTACACTTTAATGAAAGTAAAATTGTTAGACAAATACTTATTTAATCAAGTTTTAGCAGCCGGCGGAGTTTGTGTATTGTTATTTATGGTAATTTGGATTGCACCTGAATTATTATTAAAGACCATACAGCGCACCTTAAGCGGCATGTACACAATAAAAATGGCAATTGGTATTTTGACTTATGAAATACCTAAAATACTTGGAAATGCCTTACCTGTAGGGTTATTGCTTGGGACTCTTTTTACCTTCGATAAAATGAGCAAAGATTTTGAACTTACTACTTTTAGAAGTATAGGTTTGTCTTTTTGGAGAATACTTACTCCAGTAATTATTTTAAGTGTTTTTGTAGCAGGTCTGTCATTTGTCGTTCACGATAAGATGATTCCTTATAGCACCAAAAAATTAAATGTAATTAAAAAAGAAAATCCTGAGTCTCATTTCGTTTTTCCTATGAAAGATGACAAAGGACAAATGCAAAGAATCATAATTGTTTCTAACTTCGACAATAACAATATAAGAAATCTAGTTGTACTGAACTTCTCAGCTAAACAATATTTGGGTTCCAGCCTTTTAGAGAGTATTTATGTTTCAGATTATGCGAAATATAAAAAAGGCGATTGGACATTAAATGATTCGAAAAAATATTTAATATCTCACGATGGTATTTTTAAAGAAATAGCCCAAGAAAAAAATATTAAAATATTGTCAGGTATAAAAGCTGATAGTGCATACAAGTTAATGATGTATTCAGTTAAAAGAGATAGAGAACTGAATAATCAAGAAATTTCTCAATACATAAAATTGCTCAAGCAAGAAAATATGGATGATGAATATCGTTTTATGTTGAACAAGTACCTTCAAAGATACACCCATTCAATTATTTGTATTCTATTTGCAATCTTTGGGTGCTTATTAGGGTTCTCTCAGCCTCGAGAGCAAAGGCTTATCGGGTTTACTATTGCGGTAGTGACAATATTTATGTATTATATAACGATGCCATTTTTCGACCTTCTGGCTGAAAAAGGCATATTAAGTCCGATTATTACTGCATCTATACAGCCAATAGTAATCTTGTATGCCATAATCTGGTTTAAGAAACATAAGGATTTATAGGTTATGAAAAAAATTCTATTATCGATTACTCTTTTGCTCACTGTGATAACGACATGTGCTTTTCAAAATGAAAAACCGATAACAGTTTTTGAGCACACTCCAGGAGTTTATGTTGTTAAATTAACAACTTCAAAACTTAAAGGTTGTATAAGACCATATTTTGTCCAGGATTTGACTACAAATAAAGATGTATATGATATTACTAAAGCTAGATTGGTAGTAAATGCAGGTTTTTTCGATCCTAAAAATCAACACACAATTTCTTATGTGACTGTTGATAGTAATGTGGTATTGGATCCTGAGAAAAATTCAAATTTAATGAACAATGCTGCTTTAAAACCTCATATGGATAAGATTTTAAACAGATCTGAATTTAGGGTTTTAAGTTGCGGCGGGGATGAAAAATTCGATATCGCACAACACAAAGATCCTGTTCCAAGTGCTTGCTACATAAAACATGCGATCCAAGGCGGTCCGGCATTAGTACCTGATTTAAGATTAGAAGAAGAATTTTTTATACTTAAAAAAGATGGAAAAGTAGTTTCTCAATCAGCATCATCCCTAATGAAATATGCAAGAACGGGAATCGGTATAAAAGATAATGATGTTTACTTGATTATTGCAACAGTGCAAGCTCCTATGGATTTAGAAACTTTAAGTCAAGTAGCAAAATCTTTAGGTCTAACAAAAGCTATGGCATTTGATGGAGGAGGTTCAACCTCTCTTGACTATGAAGGCTATCACATAATTTCTGAAAAAGATTGTACTGCTAGAAAATTAAAGTCATTTCTTATAGTAACTCAATAATTCTTGATTGGCCTTCGCTTTTATATTATCCTGTTTAAAGAGTGATATATAAAAGGAATAATTATGCTTAGAGCCGGAATTGTTGGACTTCCAAACGTAGGTAAATCTACACTTTTTAATGCGTTAACATCATCTAAAAACGCGCAAAGTGCAAACTATCCGTTTTGTACTATAGAACCTAATGTTGGGGTTGTTACAGTTCCAGATGAAAGATTGTATATCCTTCAAGATTTGGTCAAAACACAAGTTGTTCTTCCTACTGCTATAGAATTTGTCGATATTGCAGGTCTTGTAAAAGGTGCAAGTAAGGGAGAAGGTTTAGGAAATCAGTTCCTTGCAAATATTAGAGAAGTAGACGCAATTATTCAAGTTGTAAGATGTTTTGATGATGAAAATACAGTTCACGTTTCAGGCAAAGTAAACCCAATCGATGATATTGAAATTATCAATACAGAGCTTGCACTTGCAGATATGTCTTCTGTTGAAAAAAGACTTGCAAGACTAACCAAAATGGTAAAGAGCGGTGATAAAGAATCTATTTTAGAAAATAATGTGCTTAAAAAGTTATATGATCTTCTCTCTGATGGAAAGTTTATCAACATAAAAGAGCATTTTGAAGGAGAAGAATTAGAATTTGCTAAAAAGACACAGTTAATGAGTATTAAACCTGTTATCTATGCTGCAAACGTTTCGGAAACTGATTTATCAACAGGTAACGCATATGTTGATCAAGTAAGAGAATATGCAAAAACTCACAATGCAGATGTAGTTGTTATTTCTGCAAAGATTGAAGAAGAATTAGCTGAGCTGGATAAAGAAGAAGCAAAAGCATTCTTAGAAGATTTGGGAGTAGAAAACTCAGGGATCGAAAGAATGATCCGTTCAGTTTATACTTTGTTGGATTTAAGAACATATATCACAGCAGGTGAAAAAGAAGTAAGAGCTTGGACTATTCCTGCAGGTGCAAAAGCTCCTCAAGCAGCAGGCGTAATTCATACTGATTTTGAAAAAGGTTTTATTAGAGCTGAAGTTACAGGTTATGATGATTTTATAAAATGTGGATCATATGCCGTTGCTAAAGAAAAGGGTTTAACTCGTCTTGAAGGTAAAGAATATGTTGTTCAAGATGGTGATATAATGCACTTTAGGTTCAACGTTTAGTTAAAAAATCCATATTAATAATTACAAAATGTAAAGTTATTTAGTACTCACCCTAAATTTTTATCCCAAAATGCCGATAATATGATTAGTTATAAGTAAAAGGGATGAATATGGGCTTCTATATTGATCAAACAGAGTATAATTTTTTCAAAAATATTCTGTCTAAAAACTATGATAATACTTCTGATGGTGTAAAAAATAAAACGGAGGCTCTAACTGAAGCCGATAAGTTAGATAGCGCCGACGGCAAGTCAGATGGAAAAATTGATATCAATAAAAGCGTTCTTGCTTTTTTTGGAGATAAAGATGAATTAGTTGCTCTTGATGCTCAAGATGGTTCTATTGATGGATTTATTGATATAAATGCACTGCAAAATAGAGGCAAAAGCATTTCAGACATATTTTCAGGAGTCTTTTCCGGTGCGTTTAGTGGGTTAGTAAATAAGACTTCACAAAATCAGACTACAACTCCTACCCCATCAACTTCTCAAAGTAATCAACCGGTCACTACTTCTACTGATAATTCTGTGCCTACAACTAATTCAGCGAATAATACGCAACAAACTACTACAGCTGCTACAACAACTTCAACTCCAGCTATAGTTAATACTGTTGCTACTACTGCTGCTACGAGTGCTTCGGATGTGACAAGTTTACAGCAGCAATTCGATACAGCAAACAAAAATTTAACTAATGCAAAAACTCAATTATCGGCAGCTGATAAGAATTATAATGACAATTTAACCAGCGTGCTGAATGCACAAAATGATCTTTCAAAAACAATCGAAAGTAAAAAATTACTTCAGGAAAGCGACAAAAAGAAATTAGATAGTAACAAAGCTAATCTTGATAAAAATGAAGATGACACAAAATCAGAACAAGGTAATCTTAAAACAGCAAAAGATCAAATTAAAGAATATGATAAACAAATAAAAACTATAAATAAAGAAATCATCAGTTTAAAAAATGATATTGCTGATGCTGATAAAATTGCTTCAACAGCAATGAAAACAGTAACATCTACAGATAAAGACGGTAAAGAGGTTACAAAACAAGTACCTGATACTGAAAAGAGAAACTCTGCCCAAAGAAATGCCGCAAATAATAGAGTAAAATTAGCTCAACTCAAAGAAGATAAAGTTATTGCTGAACAGCATAAACAAGAAGCTAAAGATGCAAAAACTGATGCGGAGAACAAAATCGAAAAACTTAACTCTGATAGAGACAAACTATTGCAAGAAAAATCGAAAATTCTGCAAGAAGCAACTCAAAAATTAGCGGAAACAGACGGTGAAATACAAGAAAAACGAGATACATTAGTAGTTGCTCAAGCTAAATCGGATGACCTATTGAAGGCCAAAACAGATGCACAAGCTGTTGTAGAT
>JAEZOG010000238.1 GCA_023414155.1 Cyanobacteria bacterium OH_CFB_184
AATTAGATCTCGGGCAACCTTCAAACGGTGTGCCGTCAGAATTATGGATGTCACAAATCAATCTTGCAACATTAGATTCTTCGTCCTTGTCCTCTCTCCAGGGGATTATATTAAAAGTTGAAAGGTCAGGGAAGAAATACATATCAGATGTTTCAATGTTTCTAAAACCTTTTATGGATGAACCATCCAGCATACATTCGTTATTCATGGCTTTATCAAGCTGAGAAGCAGGTATCGCCATATTTTTTAGCTGCCCGTTCATATCGCAAAACTGTAGTCTGATAAATTCTACATTTTTATCTTTAACGATTTGTTTTATTTCATCTTTAGTATATGTTTTTCTTTGTTGAGGCATTTTTCTTCCTTTTCATAATCTATCATGCAGTGCAAATAGCGTGGCGTCAAATGTAGCAGAAATATTAAAAAACCTAAAATTCTATTTTTGTTATAGGTTTTTTTATTTTTTAAAACTAGAGAGTTAAAATATTTTAATTAAGAGTATTATTTTAATCAAAAAACGAACTGTTTTCTTTGATTTTGTAAATTTTATATTAAAAAATTTAAAATTTACATTTATTAAAGCTTATTCTTTTTGATTATTTTTTTTCAGGATGTAATTATAGATATATGATAAAAATAGTTTTGGCGCAAATAGACCCAATAGCCGCAAACATTGCATACAATGCTGAGCTGATAAAAGAAAACATCAAAAAAGCACAAGAAATCAATGCAGATTTGATAGTCTTCCCAGAGCTGGCTCTTTTAGGTTACCCGTTTGGAGATGTTTTTACAAGACACACATCTCTAATAAAAGAACAATTAAAAGCATTAGAAGAAATAACGGCCTTATCACAAAATATTACTGCTTTAGTGGGGTATGTTGAACCGCATTTTGAAAAAAATAAAAAACCATATTATAACTCTGTAGCAATAATCCAAAACGGAAAACTCATCGATAGCGCAAGAAAAATTCTTCTGCCAAACTACTGTGAATTCAACGACTACAGATATTTTGAATCTGCTGATAAAACTGCAGATATTATTGAAATCAAAGGAGAAAAAATAGGCGTTATTGTATGTGAAGACAGCTTCAATGATAAAGAATTCTTTGAAAGCCCACTCTACCAAAAGGACCCTGTTGAAGAAGTCGTTAAAAAAGGTGCAAAAACAATAATAAATTGTTCTTATTCTCCATCAAGAACAAGAAAAGAAAGATTAAAACACAACCTGTTCTCATTTTTAGCAAAAAAACATCAGGTCCATTACATTTATGTAAATCAAGCAGGTTACGGAGATAACCTTTGTTTTGAAGGCGCTTCAAGAATATATAATCCTCAAGGTAAACTTACTGTTAGAGGAAAATATTTCGAAGAAGATTTTATCGTCACAGAAAACTACAAAGGCACTATTAACCCGCTTCCTTATGAATTAGAAAAAAGCTTTGGTGAAATTAAAAGATTTAACCTTGATTATGAGAGCGATCTTGATAGATCCTATAAAAGTATTGTCTGCGCTATAAAAGGATATTTTAAAAAGACAGGATTTAAAAAAGCTGTGCTTGGATTATCTGGCGGTTTAGACTCTTCTGTCTGCGCAGTATTATTAGCTGACGCTTTAGGACCAGAGAACATTTTAGGTGTTTCTATGCCTACAAAAATAACTTCTCTTGAGAACAAAAACGATGCAAAAATCCTTGCTGAAAATCTTGGAATTAACTTCATCGAAACCCCAATTGCTCAAGAAGTGGAAATGATAAAAGAAGATTTAACAGGCATTTTTGATAAAATAGAAATGCAAAAATTTGAAAAATCCACAACAATTGAGAACGTCCAAGCAAGACTAAGGGCAACTACTCTATGGAGCATCGCCAATGAAGTTAAAGGCATGCTTCCAATTGCAACAAGCGACAAATCAGAATTATACATAGGGTATGCAACAATAAACGGTGATATGTCGGGCGGATTTGCTCCTATAGCAGATGTTACAAAAACAAAACTTTTTGCATTGGCAGATTTCTTAAACCAACACAGACAGCAAAAAAATGCCATACCAGAGGCAATCTTGAGAAAACCACCCGGAGCAGAACTAAAGCTCAGCAATGACAAAACAAGAACAGTCACTGCAGAAGAAGAAAATATGCCTTATGAATTTCTTGATGAGATAATCTGGCTTGTAGAGAACTTAAGCTACGGATTTGATGATTTAATCTCACACAGTTTTGTTTATGAAGAAAAATGCGCTGTTTCTGAACAACAAAAAAAAGAATGGATAAACAAATTTTTCGATAAAGTCCAAAAAGCAATATTCAAATGGCACATACTTCCCCCATCAATAGTAATAGACTCTAAGTCCATTAATCTTGTAGAATACCGCCATCCTATTATTTCAAAATTTTACTAAGCTTACGCAACCTTGAAATTACGCTTAACCAGTTCTCTTTTATTTTCTTTGAAATCACTCTCATTAGAATATAAACGCGTATATCCGTTGTAATTGGTTAAAAACAAAACCAAATTCAAATCCGCTGAAATATTAAAAAGTGAGATTTTTTTAATTTTTGAAATTTCTTTCAGCATTACAAAAAAATCATTTTGCATATACGTAACACCTTTAAGGTCAATACCGATTCTTTTTGCAGAATTGATTTCCAGCACAAAATCTCTTATGTGCGACACCGTATCTCGAGTGACACTTTGCGTCTCAAACGAAATAATCAAATTCTTAAAATCATCACGTACGATATACATTACTAAAAAATCCCAATTATACTTATTATAAAACTTATAATTTTAATAATTAACTATATTTGGGATTGATATATATAAGACTAAAGTATAACTTCTTCTTCTTTTGCTGTTGCTTCTTCTAAAGCTTTTTGTTCTTTTTGAGCTTCTACTTTTCTATTTTTCTGATATCCGTATGCAAAATAAATCACAACACCAATTAAAATCCAGATTGGGAATAATATTGGTGAAGTGTGAAGACCTTGCATCGCTGAGAACATAAGGTAAGAACAAATCACTATACCCAATAAAGGCAACCAAGGACAGAATGGAACTTTGAACGGTCTGTGTCTATCCGGATCAGTTTTTCTAAGAAGAAGAACGCCAACGCAAACAATAATAAACGATGTAAATGTACCAAAGATACATAACTCAGCCGCTACGTTCATATTCATAAACAATGAGCTGATAACAACTAATATTGCTGAAGTCCAAGTGATCACATATGGAGTTTGGAATTTAGGGTGTACTTTTTTCATAACGCTTGGGAAGAAATTGTCTCTTGACATAGCGTATAGAATTCTTGTCGTACCATACTGTAAAACAAGTAATACAGACGTTAATCCCGCCAAAGCCCCAACTGAAATCAGCCCTGCAACGCCATTTTGATTAACCAATTTCATAGCATGTGCAATCGGAGCATGCATATCTACTGTTGAACCATAAGGAATGATCCCCGTAAATACTAAAGCTACTAAACCATATATTATTGAACATAAAATTAATGAACCAATCAAGCCGATCGGCAAATCTCTTTGAGGGTTTTTTGTTTCTTCTGCAGCTGTTGAAATAGCATCAAAACCGATATATGCGTAGAAAATAACAAAGGCACCAATAATAACGCCTTCAACACCATTTGGAGCAACCGGCATCCAGTTTCCTGGTTTTACATAAAAAGCACCAACAATTACAAATAAAGCAATTACGGCCAACTTAATGAACACCATTGTAGTTGCCATTTTTGTAGATTCTTTCATCCCTCTTGTCAAAACTGCCGCCAAGCATAAAATCATACAAATAGCAGGAAGATTTAAACAAATAGGAATAAAATTAAATAATCTAGGAATTTCAACTGCCGGATCCAAGCCAAGAGCCGTATACTTTTCAACCGCACTGCTATAATCATTAATCAACCATAACGGTGGATAACAAAGCCAATGTGGCAGCCATTTTTCAAAACCCTGTAACAACTGGAATAAATAGCCAGTCCAACTTGAAGCAACAGTGATATTACCGATTGCATACTCAAGCATCAAAATCCAGCCAATCATCCAAGCAGCTAATTCGCCCATAGTTGCAAAAGTATAAGTATATGCACTACCTGCAACTGGTATCATAGATGCAAAT
>JAEZOG010000282.1 GCA_023414155.1 Cyanobacteria bacterium OH_CFB_184
GCTCATCAGATAGCATTCTTGCACTTTTATCTTTATATAAAAGAATAACAAATTTAGGATTTTTGTAGTGTTTCTGAGCTACAATCCTGCTCTCTTCTAGTATGGCTAAAAACAAGTCAAATCCTGAGTTTTTACTATAAATGTTTTTCATTTGGATATAATATTGTATTCGTTTAACTAAAAAAGAACGATACATTTGCAAAAACTTTGGATTTACTTTTTGCACTTTTCCGTTTTTGATTTCATATCGAACGTTTACAACCTGATTACCTTCAGGAGTCGGGAAAACACAATTGTTATAATCAAAAAGCCTGAGCATATGATCCCAAATAAATGTATAAATAATATATTCAGCATCTGGAACTTCATTAAAGAACCCTGGTTGTTCCATTTGGAACAATCCCAGCTGAACACTTGCCCCCGGGAAAGCCCTATTATAAACAGTTCTACCTGTCAGTTTACTTACTTTATAAGAAAGAGTTTGCTCATTTTCGAGCATACTTCCGTAAGTATACGAACAGCCGAAAAACAAGATTGGTCTTTTAATTTTTGCCAATTGACCTTTTATTACAGGTCTAAAAAATGATTTAGCTTTTTCATAATCGAATTCAATACAAGGATAATAGCCCTGTTTCACTTTATTTAGGTTATTTTTCTGGGCATATTCATTATAAGATTTCATATAATCAGCAACTTTTTTTATAGGAAAAATGTAAAAAATCAGTTCTAAAACACAAAGCAACGCAATGAAAATTGCAATATTTATTAGAACTATTTTTATATATTTTTTAAGCATAATATTATTCCCGCTTATGAAAAGTATTATGGCATAAGTATTATAAACAAATCACTTTTTATACTCGGCCGTAGATATCTTCTAATCTTTCGATGTCATTTTCATCGAGAATATCACCACGTTGAACTTCAAGGATTTTTAAGGGTTCATCATACGGGTTTTGGAGTGAATGGACTTCTTCTACAGCTATATCAATACTTTCTCCAGGCGAGAGGATAAAGTCTTCTTTTCCTCTTACAACTTTTGCTTTTCCTTCAAGCACAACCCAGTGTTCGCTTCTATGGTGATGGAGCTGTAAACTCAACTTAGCACCTGAATTAACCATTATACATTTAGTCAAGAAACCTTCTCCCTGTTGAAGAACAGTATAATAGCCCCAAGGTCTGTACATTGTTTTATGAACAGTGTGCGTCGAGTCATTTTTATCTTTCAGCTCATCATATATTTTTTTAACGTCTTGAGCTTTAGACTTATCGCAAACAAGCAAAGCATCTTCTGTTTCAATAACAATGGTATTTTCTAAACCTATTGTCGTGACAAGCTTGGATGTTGAATAAATCATAGAATTTTTAGAATCTATATCTATAACATTACCTGAGATGTAATTGCCGTTTTCATCTTTTTCTGATATCTCGTAAATAGCTTCCCAAGAACCTAAATCATACCAATAACAATTCAATGGAAGCAACGCTAGTTTTTTACTCTTTTCCATCAATGAATAATCAATTGAAATATCAGGCATCTTATCAAAAGTTTGATACGGAACAGAAGGAGAGGAATTCTCGACATTAACATCCTTGATTAACTTGTATATCTCTGGAGAATGCTTCTTGAACTCAGCCATAATAACTGAAGCTTTGAACATAAAAATTCCGCTATTCCAGAAATACTTATCTGAACTTATAAATTTTTCAGCATCTTCATAATTTGGTTTTTCAATAAATTCAGCAACTTTTTGACCTTCTTCACAGATAGTTGAGACCTTTTTATCTTTTTTGATTTTTATATAACCAAGACCGGTATCGACTTTTTGTGGCTTAACACCAAAAGTCACTATATAGCCTTCTTCTGCAAGTTTTGTGCCTTCAGCTATAGCTTTTGAAAAACACGTTTCATCTAAAATCAATTGATCTGAAGGAACGGCTAATATTATCGGGTCTGATTTAGCTGATGTTTTGTTATCTAAAATATATTTTACAGCAAGAGCCACTGCTGGAGCGGTATTTTTGCTTACAGGCTCGGTTAGAACCTTATAATCACCCTGTCTGCAGAATTTCTCTTTCAATTCACCGAGCTGTTGTCTAACCGCTGATTCGTGTTTGATATTTGTAACTGTAATTATATTTTTGTCATCAACTTCACCAATCAATCTCAAAAAAGTTGACTGAAACAACGTATAGTCATCACTCATTTTTAACAATTGTTTTGGATGCATCTCTCTGCTCAACGGCCACAGCCTGCTCCCAGAACCACCGGCCAATATTACAGAATATAATTTAGACATATTACTCCCTCAAATTCTCTTATAAAATTATACACAAGTTGAAAACATTATTGCAATAGAGTGTGAACAAATTATATAATTGATTATACAAAAATTGAGAGCACTATGAATAAAAGATATAAAACCGCAATTTCTATGATGTCAGGAACTTCTCTTGACGGAATTGATGCTTGCTTGGTTAACATATTCGCTGATTTAAGTTTTGAAATAATCAACTCGCATTCACTCGAATACCCACAAGAAGTAAGAGAAAAACTGCTTCAAGCTGCAAATAATCAAGCTGACACCCAAGATATTTGCTTTTTAAATTTTGTAGTAGGTGAACTTTTTGCACAATGCGCCAACGAATTATTGAAAAAATCAGGCTGCCAATCTTCAGATGTGGATTTTATTTCTTCTCACGGGCAAACTATCTTTCACATTCCTGCAGATAAAGAACTAGGAGGCATAAAAACAAAAAGCACACTTCAAATTGGAGATATTTCAGTTATTTCTGAAAGAACAGGGATTTTAACAATAGGCGATTTTAGAACAAAAGACATAGCTGCAGGTGGATTAGGCGCTCCATTGGTCCCTTTTGCAGATGAAATATTGTTTAAAAAGGACAAAAATAGAGCCATTCAAAATATAGGCGGGATTTCTAACGTTACAGTCATCTCAAAAGAGATAGAAACTTTTGCTTTTGATAATGGCCCAGGCAATATGCT